>CATZIM010000144.1 GCA_958420075.1 uncultured Clostridia bacterium
GGAAATATGAACAGATGCCCATTGGCATTTATATGGATCGTTTTACAGGTGGTTCAGCTGCTTTGGTTCCGCCTGTTTTGTTGGAGGAGGAAGGCATATGAAAGTATGGAAGTATCAACTGTTTTTCTGGAAATATCGTCTGGAAAGCTGGTTGAAGAAGTGGCAGAAAGCCACAGGGATTTTTTATATTGGAGGAAGTGATGTATTTCCGCCGCCGCTGAAGCCAGATGAAGAGGCTTTGCTGTTGGAGCAGCTGGGCGGCGAGGATGATTTGCAGGTGAAATCCGTACTCATCGAGCGAAATCTTCGTTTGGTGGTATATATCGCCAGAAAATTTGAAAATACAGGTATCAATGTGGAAGATTTGATTTCCATTGGAACCATTGGACTTATCAAAGCTATTAATACTTTTAAAACAGATAAGAACATCAAGCTGGCAACTTATGCTTCAAGATGTATTGAAAATGAAATTCTCATGTATCTGCGCCGGAATAGTAAAACCCGGGCAGAGGTTTCCATAGATGAACCCCTCAATGTGGATTGGGAGGGAAACGAACTGCTGCTTTCAGATATTTTGGGAACGGAAAGCGATGCCATTTACAAGAGCATCGAAGACGAGGTCAACAAAGATCTGCTCCATCAAGCTATGGAGAAACTTTCCGGCAGAGAGCGGCAGATCGTCCAGATGCGTTTTGGAATTTTGCCGGAAACCACAGAACGCACCCAAAAGGAGGTGGCAGATATTCTAGGTATCTCCCAGTCCTATATTTCCCGTCTGGAAAAGAAAATCATGGGGCGGCTGAAAAAAGAAATGAATAAACTGATGTAACGAGAAAGAAGGTGAGAACCCCTGTGCCATGCACGGGGGATTTTTCATGTGTCCAGATAATGGAGAGGTTCAAAATCCGTATTTTTTGTTCTGCCGCAGCCATTTTCAAATGCCTGCATAGGCTGTCCGTGGCTCTGAAAGGAAATGCGTCTGGTGCTGTCCCGACATTCCTGTAAGTTGGTAATGGCTTCCGTCTGTTCTTTGCTGCGCATAAAATCAACTCCTTTTTCAACAGCATATCCTTTTCGTGAAAAAGTATGCCGCTGTTTCCATAGAAGAATATGGCAGTTTTTGCGAGGTATATTTTGCCTGCCTGCAGGGAAAATTCTTTCATAGAATTTCGCAAGAAATCTGAGCGGGGGTGTAGGCAATGGGATATTATAAAAAAGTGGAGATCAGCGGCGTGAATACAGCGCAGCTTCCAGTGCTGAGTGCATTGCAGGCAAAGGAGCTGTTCCGTCGGTATCATGATGGAGATGAAAGCGCCAGAGAATTGCTCATAGAGGGGAATCTGCGTCTTGTTTTGAGTGTGATTAAGCGGTTTGAAAACCGCAATGAAGATATGGACGATTTGTTTCAGGTAGGCGTTGTAGGGCTTTTGAAAGCCATTGAAAATTTCAATCCGGATCTGGATGTCATGCCATCCAGTTACCTTTGTCCTATGATTAGTGGGGAAGTGCGGCGGTATCTGCGGGACAATAATACCATTCGGGTTTCTCGTTCTCTGCGGGATACGGCATATCGTGCTCTGCAAGTGCGGGAGCGGCTTACAGCAGAGAAATCCAAAGAACCTTCTGTGGATGAAATTGCCAAAGAAATGGGCTTGCCCAAAGAAAGCGTTGTGCAGGCGTTGGATGCCATACAGGACCCGGTTTCTCTTTTTGAGCCAGTATATCATGATGGCGGAGATACGCTATTTGTGATGGATCAGGTCAGTGATGACAAAAACGGCGATAAGCTCTGGCTGGAAAATCTTTCTTTGCAGGAAGCCATGCACCATTTGTCAGAGAGGGAAAAGAAAATCGTGGCGCTGCGGTTTTTTGAAGGGAAAACCCAGACAGAAGTCAGCAGCGAAATCGGCATCAGTCAGGCACAGGTTTCCCGCCTGGAAAAATCAGCTTTAAAGAGAATGCGCAAGTATGTATGATTTATAGAAAAAGGTTTCCTTTTTATGGATTCAGTTTCTATGGACAATCGTCCTTTTTTAGAGTAAAATATTTTTGAGTAAAATAAAAATATTTTTCAATCAAGGAGGAATTTGTTTATGAAACTGCGTGCAGAAGATACAGCAGCACTTTTTATCGATTTTCAGGAACGTCTGGTTCCTGCCATCCATGACAATGAAGCAATCGTGGAAAAAACAGTGATTCTGGCAAAAGGTTTGCAGGAATTTGGTGTTCCTGTGGCTGTGACACAGCAGTATACAAAAGGTCTGGGCGACACTGTACCGGCTGTAAAAGAAGCTTTTGCTGATTTTAACTATATTGAAAAAACATCTTTTTCCTGCTGTGAATGTGAAGAATTTGCTTCCTGGGCAAAAGCATTGGGCAAGAAAAATATCATCGTTTGCGGTGTAGAAGCGCATATCTGCGTACTGCAGACTGTACTGGATCTGATGGAAGCTGGTCTGAACGTATTCGTTCCTGCAGACTGCATCGGTTCCAGAAAACTGTATGACAAAGAAATGGGTATCAAACGTCTGGAAAAAGAAGGCGCATACCTGACAACTTGTGAAGCAGTTCTCTTTGAACTGACAGGCGGTGCAAAATCCCCTCATTTCAAAGTGATTTCCAAACTGGTAAAATAAAAGAATTTTTGGGACACTCCTGCGGGGGTGTCCTTTCCAACGATAAGAAACAGAAAGAAGGCGGCTTATGGGTTTCTGGAAAAACTGGAAGGGAAAAGAACATTTTCAAACCATTACATACCATCGAAAACTGGTTCGGCAGAATTGTTTTCGTGTCGGTTTGTACCGGCAGGGACTGATGCATGACCTTTCCAAATATTCTCCGACAGAATTTCTGGTAGGTGCAAGATATTTTCAGGGAGACCGCAGCCCCAATAATGCGGAACGTGAAGCAAAGGGTTATTCCTCCTCTTGGCTCCATCACAAAGGACGGAATAAGCATCACTTTGAATATTGGATTGACTATACCCTGAAGCCGGGAGAAATTCTGGGCGGTATGAAAATGCCCGTGCATTTCGTTGTGGAAATGTTTATGGATCGTATTGCGGCTTGCAAAGTGTATCAGAAAGAAAACTATACAGATGCCAGCCCTTGGCTGTACCATAAACAAAGCAGAAGGGTGCATGTATTGATGCATCCAGATTCTTTGCGGCTGCTGGAACGTTTGCTGAAAATGCTGGCAGTGCGTGGGGAAGAAGAAACATTTGCTTATGTAAGAAAAATCCTGCGCCATGACAGACAGCAGAGACTGCGGGAATTTCTGCATCGGAATGAAATCAGAAAGAAAAGATAATATATAAAAAAGATAATATATAAAAAAGAAGGTTCCATGTTAGGGGCATCTTCATAAGAAAACAAAGAAAGCTGAAATCCTCATCAAACAAAGGATTTCAGCTTTCTTATTTTTACTGAGATTTTATTCGGTATGTTTTCTTCTGAAGACAGCAGTCGCAATTCCCCTTCAGAAATCAATAAAACGGAAAACCAATGTTTTCTTAAGGGGAAGTTCCTTTATATGGAACCTTCTTTTTATCATTCATTTATCTCTTGTGTCGGAAAGTGTGGGAATGATGCTGTCTCAAACGTTCCTGACGTTTGGCTTTTCTCAGTGCACGACGGCGTTCCCGTCTCTGATGGCCAATGTATCTGCAGCAGCAGAATACAATAACAAAAATGCCAAATACAACACCAACGCCAATGGCAATGCGTTTCAAGATTTTGTTTCTGGCTGCCGCTGCCTGCGCCGCACGTTCTTCATCAGTGGTGGCTTTTACTTCCTTTTGTGCAGTCAGGTCTACAGTAGCAAGCGCTTCCCCATCCATGGAAAGTACAACGGTACCCAGTTTGTCACCGACGGCAACAGGAACAGAAGCACTTTCTGGACAGTCAACGGCTTTGGTGATGTTTTCAATGGTTGCGCTTTTGGGAATGGTCACATAAACGTCACTGGAAGGTGCCACAGCAATGGTATCCAGTGTGGTGGTTTTGTCTTTGTATGTTTCTGTGATTGCCACATTCTGTGTCAGATCTGCGGCAGAGAAAGCTTTTACTGTCTGATAATTGGCAAAGCCGTAATCAAACAGCGCTTTTGTATCTACATAATGCTGTGCGCCATTGCATTTGAGTACAACAGCAATGAGTTCTGTATCTCCCTGTTTGGCGTAAGTCACCAGTGTGTTCTGTGCTTCTACAGTGTAGCCTGTTTTGCCCCCTTCTGCATATTCGTAATAATACAGGGAACTTTCGTTGAGCATCTGATGCTGTCCGTGGAGGGGACGTTCCTCTGGCTGTTTGTTGGTGGGAGGAATTACATAATAAGTATTGGACATCATGCTGCGGTAGGTTTCGTTTTTCAGCAGCTCCTGGGCGATCAGTGCCATATCGTAAGCGGTGGTGTAATGGTTTTCGTCAAAAAGCCCGTTGGCGTTGACAAAGTTTGTATTTTCACATCCCAATTCCTTAGCTCTGGCAGTCATATGCTCTGCAAATTTCTCCATGGAACCGTCTACATATTCGGCTGCAGCGTTGGCACATTCATTGGCAGAACGGAGCATGATACCATAAAGGACTTGTTCCAATGTCAGGATTTCGCCTTCCTGAATGGCAATATGAGCACTTCCCGGTTCGATGCTGAATACGGCATCGTGGGAGAAGGTGATCTCATCCTCCAGACTGCCATGTTCCAGTGCCAGCAGAATGGTCATCAGTTTTGTAATGCTGGCAGGATACTGTTTGGTGCGGCTGTTTTTCTCGTACAATATTTTACCGGTGGTAGCGTCCATTAGTATGGCGGATTCTGCTGTCAGTGTCAGTTCATCAGAAGTGGTATCTGTGGATGTTCCATCGGTATTTGTTGTGGATTCAGTCGTTTCGGTTTCCGTTCCTTCTGTTTCTGTCGCATATGCTGGAAACGCAGCAGTGAAAAGAAGTGTCGCTGCGAGGATCAGGCTGAAAATTTTGAGCTTCATAAAATTCTCCTACTATGATAATTTTTGTTTTTGTGGTAAAATAAAAAAGTATGGGAATGTGTTCTGCATACCATATCTTTAAAAGTATACCAGAAAACAATCAAAAATAAAAACAAATTTTTTCTTAAAATATTGCCAAGAGGGTATGTTTTATGAAACAAGAAAGATGGAAAGTGGCACTGGCTGCAATTTTTCTGCTGGCATCCGGTTTCTGGTACAGTCATTTGTATTATGACGGAAAGGTGATACAGGAAACGGCGCCTGTGGTGGAAACAGTGGAAATTGCAGTCGATGATGCGATCAACCTAAATACGGCAAGTAAAGAAGAGTTGATGCTTTTGGATGGCATTGGCGAAAAAATGGCAGAAAGGATTTTGACATATCGTGAAGAACATGGTCCGTTCGCGAAAAT
>CATZIM010000145.1 GCA_958420075.1 uncultured Clostridia bacterium
AGAAAAAATATAATCGACGGGAGATTGTGTCACCGGAATATGAATCCATTAAAGACAATTTTGCCGGCGGACGCATTGTGCCTGTTTATCCTTCTGTAGACGGTATTTCTCAGAAAATGCTCCGAAGCTATCTGGAGGAAGCGCTAAAACAGGTCAGTGGTACATTGACGGAGGAACTGCCCTTATGGATACGGAAAAAATACCATCTGGCAGAAAAGAATTTTGCCCAGACCAATATCCATTTCCCTCGCACGGAAGAGGCCTTTTACGATGCCCGCCGCCGTCTGGTGTTTGAGGAATTTTTCCTGCTCCAGACAGCCCTTTTTTCCCTTAGAGAAGAACTTTTGGGCAGAGGCAGCGGCATCGTTATGGAACATCCAGAAGCAATGGATGATTTCCAGAAAAGCCTGCCTTTTTCCATGACAAATGCCCAGAAAAAAGTATTGTCGGAAATTGCTGCCGATATGACCAGCGGGAAAATCATGAGCCGACTGGTACAAGGGGATGTAGGCAGCGGAAAAACAGCTGTTGCTATGGCAGCGGCTTACTGGGCCATCCAAAATGGATATCAGGCTGTGCTTATGGCGCCTACGGAAGTGCTGGCTGAACAGCATGGGAAATCTTTTACGGAATTGTTTAAGCCCTTGGGCATTGAAGTGGCTTTGCTCACAGGCAGTATGAAAGCCAAAGAAAAACGGGAAGCGTTGGCAAAAATCGCAGACGGCACAGCCCAAATGATTGTGGGGACCCATGCGGTCATCCAAAAAGGCGTAGAGTATCACAAAATTGGTTTGGTCATCACCGACGAACAGCATCGTTTCGGTGTGCGCCAGAGAAGTATGTTGGCGGAAAAAGGGGAAAATCCTCATGTCCCTGTTATGACGGCAACACCCATTCCCCGCACATTGGCGTTGATTCTCTATGGAGATTTGGATATTTCCATCATTGACGAACTGCCCCCCGGCAGACAGCAGATTGACACCATTGGCGTCAATACATCTTACCGCCAGCGGATTTATGCCTTTTTGGGCAAAGAAGCGGCGGCAGGCAGACAGGCTTATGTGATCTGTCCCATGATCGAAGAAAATGAAAAAATGGAAGTGGAAAATGTTCTGGACTATACAGAGAAGCTGAAAGCAGCTCTGCCGGAATGTAAAATCGCCTGCGTCCATGGGAAAATGAAAGCGGCGGAAAAACAGGAAATCATGGACAATTTTGCCGCAGGGAATACGGATATCCTTGTTTCTACAACGGTTATCGAGGTAGGCATCAATGTTCCCAACGCTACTGTCATGCTCATTGAAAACAGTGAGCGTTTTGGTCTGGCGCAGCTTCATCAGCTTCGGGGACGTGTGGGACGTGGTTCTGAAAAATCCTACTGTATTCTGGTCAGCGATGCCAAAACGAAAATTGCTGTGGAGCGTATGCAAACCATGACAAAGACTACAGACGGTTTTGTCATTTCTGAAATGGACTTGAAGCTGAGAGGCCCCGGTGAGTTCTTCGGTACCAGACAGCATGGTCTGCCGGAACTGAAAATTGCCAATCTGTATCGGGATATGGCAATTCTCAAGGAAGCACAGCAGGCGGCGGGGGATTTGCTGCGAAAAGACCCTCAGCTGGAACAGGAAGAAAACGCCCATCTCAAAAGCAGACTTTCCGCCTGGTTTGAAGGGAAAAGTTTGGATTTGTAAAGAGTTTATTATTGTATTTTGGGGATTTATTTGTTATACTATGGCTGTATGTAAAAAAATCGGTCTGAAAGGTGAGAAAGTATGCGTGTCATCGCTGGTGCCGCAAAAGGGCATAAACTGCAAACCATTGAGGGACTCAATACCCGTCCCACAACGGACAGAATCAAAGAAACATTGTTCAATATCATTGCCTTTGATCTGCCGGAGTCCAGATTCCTGGATCTGTTTTCAGGCAGTGGCGCCATTGGCATCGAGGCTTTGAGCCGAGGCGCGGATACAGCGGTTTTTGTGGAACAGGCGGCAGAGTGTCAGAAAGTCATTGCGGAAAATCTGACACATACCAAACTGATGGAACGGGCACGCCTGATCAAAAGCGATGTGCTGACAGGACTTGCACAGCTGTCGGCAGAGAAGGCAACCTTTGATATCATTTTTATGGACCCGCCCTATGCGGCAGGTCTGGCAGAGCCTACATTGGAAAAAATCGTTTCCGGCGGGCTTCTGGCACCGGAAGGTATGGTCATTGTGGAACGCAGTGCCCAGATCCCGTTGGCGCCCATCAAAGGTCTGTATGTAGACCGTGAAAAAAACTACAAGACGACAGTCATTACTTTTCTGCGTCCGGAGGAATCAGCAACATGAGAAAAGCAATTTATGCCGGCAGTTTTGACCCTGTAACACTGGGACATCTGGACATCATCGAACGCGCGTCCAAACTGTTTGACTGCCTGGTGGTGGCGGTTTTGGAAAACCCCAACAAAAAATCTTTGTTCACTGTGGAAGAACGTAAAGTACATTTGGAAATGGTGACAAAGCATCTGGAAAATGTGGAAGTAGCCTCTTTTCGTGGGCTTCTGGCAGACTTTGCGTCAGAAATCGGCGCTACAGTTGCTGTCCGCGGTCTGCGCAATGCCATCGACTTTGCGGCGGAATACCAGATGTATTTGATCAATAGAAAACTTGGAAAAGATATCGAAACGATTTTCCTTGCGGCTGATGAGGAACATTTGTCCCTCAGTTCTACCAATGCCAAAGAGGTTGCCGTTTTCGGCGGAAACATTGACTTTATGGTGCCCAAGGAGATACAACCGTTTGTTATAGAAAAATATAAGAAGTGAGGGAACATCAATGGATTCTGTATTACAATTATTGGATGAACTGGAAGAAATTATGGACAGCAGCCGTGCCGTACCATTCAGCAATAAAGTTTCTGTAGATAAAGAAGAAATTTACGACATCATCAGCGAAATTCGTATGAAACTGCCCAATGAACTGAAACAGTCCAAATGGGTCATCGAAGAACGCAATAAAATCCTCATCGACGCACAGAAAGAAGCAGACGAAATCGTGAAAAACGCGGAAGAACGTCTGGTGCGTATGATCGATGATAATGAAGTGACCAAAAAGGCTTATGACCAGGCTGCAAACATCATCGAATCCGCAAAGAAAACAGCAAAAGAAATGCGTCTGGGCGCGATGGAATACTCCGAAAGCGTACTGAGCGATGCAGAAAACAAGCTGAAAGAACTGAAAGCCGTTGTTTACAGCGAAAGCATGAAGACAGACGATTACTTCGCACAGACTCTGAATGTACTGGGTGAAAACATTCAGGAACTGCGCATGAGCAAATAATTTACTTTTGTCGTTCTAACAATAGACTGCACAGCAGAAGAACAGACAAAAGCCCATAAAGTGTCGGAAAAGCAGTTGCCGTATGTGTGGAAAATACGGGAACTGCTTTTTGTGCTTGTGTTTCTGCCAGAAAGTAGAAACATTGGAAAACCAGCACGGAAAAGAGTGCCTGTCGTATTTTGGCAGATAACAGGGAAAAAGGGCTTATAGGCACATTCCGCAGAACCCCTAAAATCTGTCCGAAAATGGAGAAGCCACCGAAAGACAGCAGAAAAACTGCCGCCGATGCCCGCAGGCGCAGACTGTCAGGAGAAAGGGAAACACCATGGATGCCTTTTGTCATTTCCAATAGACCACCGGAAAATGCCTGCAAAAATTCCGGAGAAACAGGCAGAAAAGAAAGCATTTTGGAAAGCAGGGTAAAAAAGCCAGCTTGTGCAAGTCCTGCCTGCAAAACACAAAAACATACCAGAAAGCCGCCGATTTGCGCAGAGGTTAAAAGGGCATCTTTCACAGCCGATGAAAAGAGCAGAAAGAAAGGCTCTTTTTTTTGTGTCGGAAGAATGGGTATTTGATTATTGGAATCTGTTGGTATAGAACGGTAGGAAATGCCCGTCAGGATGGTTCCTACAAAGACTGCCAGCAGCATGGCATACCCCAATGCGGGACTGCCGAAAAAAGTCGTACCAGCCGTACCAAGTACAAACAATGGTCCGGGGGCGTTGCAGAACAACAGGACTTTTCGGGCTTCGGACAAGGAAATCCGACGCTGTTCATATAGCTGCGCTACGGTGTTTGCACCGGCGGGATAGCCAGAAAGCAGGCCAGCTGCAAGGGGAAAGGCGCAGACACCGGAAAGAGAGAAAAGGGGCTTTGTCAGTGGCGCACAAAGCCTTCCCAGTTTTTCCGCAGCACCCATCCGCAGCAAAATCCCAATGGCAGCCAGAAAAGGAAACAAAGACGGCAGAACACTGGAAAACCACAGAGAAAAAGCTCCGGCAGCGGCTTCTGTCAAGGCGGCAGGATAACGCAAAAGGGCAAATATAAAAAAAAAGACACAGACGGTCAGCAGGCGCGTAATCATGGAAAGTCATCCTTTGCAATGCTTGTTGATACCAGTCTATGTCTGTTTTTTTGATTTCATGTTTTTTGATTTATACGATAGCCATGGGAGTGGTAAAATCTCTATTTGGCGCACGATAAAGAGGGTTTGGCGCTGCCAATGCCTGCAAATCTGTTGCCAGTTTTTCCAGCGCCAACAGATGCAGTCCGTCTTCATCCAGAATTTCCGGTGCTTTTTTCAGATTGGTCAGTACAGGGCATTTTGCCTGTTCTGTCAGTTCTCCCAGAATGTCCGCGTTGTCTTTCTGGAAGCCCAGAACACGGATGTAAGGCAGATGGTTCTGGCTCAGGAAATAATCCACTTCCTTTGCCTTAATATCCAGCAGGATATGTACCAGAATCCGCTGTATTTTGGTGCGGGTATACCGTTTTGTTTTGATGTATTCGATAATATCGTTCATGAAGAACTCGTTGTCGATGGCACGCAAAATGCGGTTTTCCAGTCCTTCTGTCACTTCCAGAATGTCATGGATTTCTTCGGCGGAAGTGGTACGCAGTTTATAATGAAGGGCGCCTGCCAGCTCATCCATGGACGCAGGAGCAGTTCCCAAAGAAATTTCTTTTGTCAGCAGGTCAACGATGTTTTCTGGTACCTGCAAAAAGGCTTCTGTGGCGTTTTCTTCCAGAATGCCTTTGCGGATGGCAGCGGCAGAAGCAAATTCTCCTGTCAGAGAAGGATCGTCGTACTGACTGCCTTTCCGGCGGATGGTGCAGGGTTCGATGTTGCTGCCCAGTCTATCCAGCGCTTTCAGGTATTCCAGACCCAAAATGTGGTTAGGGCGGGAAATGATTTCACTGCTGATATGAGAAACCGTTTCCAGTGCCTTTGCTCTTGCCGCAGGATAGGACATGCCTTCATCCAGCCCGGCTTTCAGCAGCCGCTGAAATTCTTCTGTTTCGTTTGTCATAATTTTCG
>CATZIM010000146.1 GCA_958420075.1 uncultured Clostridia bacterium
GGCTGCGTTAGACGATAAATTAGGCAAAGACATTCAGGTGCTGAACCTGAAAGGTCTGTCCAATGTGGCAGACTGCTTTGTCATTGCAAGCGGCAACAATGTAAACCATCTGCGTGCAATGGCAGACGAAGTGGAACAGAAACTGTTCCAGGCTGGTGTGAAGATGCACCATTCCGAAGGCTACAGCACAGGTACATGGATCTTGTTAGACTTCGGCAACCTGCTGATTCACCTGTTCAACGAAGAACAGCGTGAATTCTACGGTTTGGAGCATGTTTGGGGCGACGCAAAGCCTGTGGAATAATCTCGAAAAAGTCAATAAATGAGAGAAAAATGACGGATTTTTAATGCCGATTGTGCAGTAAAATGCGGTCAGAGGGGGTAAAACAGGAAATTTTTTACACATCTGGTGAGAAAATATTTCCTCATGTACCCTGGAAATTGCATAATTTGCCGAGATTTCAAAGATTTGCAAAAAATACTTGTATCCAAGCGAATTTTGCAGTAAATTTTATTTGTTGAGAAAATTTCATAACAGGCATGCTTTTATGTCGGTCTTAAATCAGAAAGGATGGAAAAGATTTATGGAAAAGATTTATCAGGGCAAAACAAAGGACGTTTACAAACTGGAAAACGGCAATGTGCTGCTGAAGTTCAAAGACGACTGCACAGGTAAAGATGGTGTATTCGATCCCGGTGAAAACTCCGTTGGTTTGACCATTGAAGGTATCGGTAAAGCAAATCTGGAAACATCTATCAAATTCTTCGAAATTTTGAAAGAGGCTGGCATCAAAACACATTACGTTTCTGCTGATGTAGACAACGCTACAATGGAAGTTCTGCCCGCAACAGTATTCGGTCACGGTCTGGAAGTTATCTGCCGTCTGAAAGCTACAGGCAGCTTCATCCGTCGTTACGGCGATTACATCGCTGACGGCACAGTTCTGGAAGGCGGTTATGTTGAAACAACATTCAAAGACGACGCAAAAGGCGATCCTCTGGTAACAAAAGACGGTCTGATCGCACTGGGCGTAATGAGCGGCGAAATGTACGACAGCATGAAAGAACAGACACTGAAAATCACTCGTATCGTTGCTGACGAACTGGCGAAAAAAGGTCTGGATCTGTACGACATCAAATTTGAATTTGGTTACAACAACAACGAAGTTATCCTGATCGACGAAATCGCTTCCGGTAACATGCGTGTTTACAAAGACGGCAAAATCGTTGAACCCGTTGAACTGACAAAAATCATTCTGGGCTAATCCTGTTTGATTCAGATACATATGAAATAATCAGCTTGCTGTGTGCAGGTTGAGAAAAAAACAGCATCCAAAAGGTAATTTTGGATGCTGTTTTTAGTTTTTAACAGATAGGTAGGCGGTATAGACGCTGTTTGTCGTCAGGTGTCAGGTAGGTGGGAAATGTTTCAAGGTATTCCCAGCCGAATTTTTCGTATAACCCCTCATGGCGAGTAAAGAGATAAAGTTCTGTCAGATGTAAGCGGGCGGCATGTTCTTTGACGGCTTTCATGACGGTATAGGTCAGTCCTTGACCGCGAAACGCAGGCTTTATCCAGAAATCCCGCAGCCATGGATAACAGTCGGGACGGGTGTCAATATCGGACATGGCAAACTGGAATGTACCGGCAGGTACGCCATCCCGTAAAATCAGAAATACCTGCGGAATGCGGTCTATACAAACGGCGTTGCGCACATAGGCCTCTACCTGTTCTTTTGTATAATCTTCGTCCTTTCCCCACCAGTTGTAGAGCCACTGAATGATAGCGGGCAGGGCAGGATGATTTTTGTCGGTGATGCAGATGATTTCAGTCATAACGTCCTCCTGATGATAGACAAAAAGAGAGCCGAAAAAGCAGCCACTCTTAAGGAAACATTGCTTTTCGTTTTCTTGATTTCTTAAGGGAGGCTGCGACGGCTGTCTTCAAAAGAAAGCAGACCTAATAAATTCCTGATAAAATAAGAAAGCTGGAATCCTTTGTATTGTAAGGGTTTCAGCTTTCTTTGTTTTCTTTTGAAGAAGCCCCTTAGATCGAGCGGATTTTTCGGCTTCTTTTGTTTTACATTATTTTTTTCGGTATTTTTCATTACATCTGGCTAAAAATACCACGCACACCAGCAACAGCAAAATAAAGACAATGAACAGTGTCATGCTGCCGGGAAAGACTTTGTCCAGAATGGCTTTTCCTACCAGAACAAGTCCAGTCAGGAAGTTCCACACACCTTCTTCCCGCAGGTATGCAGGCAGGTGATCAGGGTCAATATTTTCCAGCGTGCCTTTTCTGTAAAAAATAGGTTGTCCGTACCATGCGAATATGCCCCGGGCAAATAGATAAATGCCTGCCACAAAGAAAAGCATCATGGGGATTCCCTCCTATCTTGTTTCCGTTGCCAGAAACAGCATTTCATGGTATCATAAGCAAGAATCAATAAGAGCGTTTGTTGGCTCTCTTATTCAGACTGGTCTGTCTTTCGTTGGACTGTTTCATCCATTCCCGCATTTTTTCTTCAAAATCGGCAGAAGGATTGACGGTCTGTGGTTTGAAATATTCTTCGGCAGGATTGGTGGTTCTGTTTTCCTGCTTGTGTCCTTTGTAAGGACGATCTCCTTTAGGCTGACGCGCTTCCTTTGGCAGCGCTTCTTTCATGGAGAGAGCAATTTTGTTTGTTTCAGGATCAATGGAAAGGACTTTCACCTTGACAATGTCGCCTACTTTCACATGGTCATTGATGTCCTGCACAAAGGTGTTTGCCACCTGTGAAATATGAACCAGACCCTGTACCTGTTCTCCCAGAGAAACAATGGCACCAAAGGGTTTGATGCGAACGACTTTGCCTTCTACGATACTGCCAACTTCGGGTTTTTCAGACATTCTGTAATACACTCCTGTTCGGTAATTTTAAAAATCAATACGGAAACAGTATAACACAGAATGCAGGCGAATACAAACAAATTTATGTTACAATTGGAGGAAAAAATGAAGAAAAAAGATATCATTACCGTAAAAATTGACGGCGTGCGCTTTCCAAATAAAGCCTATGGTTTTGTGGAGGGAGAAAAGGTTATCGTAAAAAATGGTGTGCCCGGTCAGACTGTTTCCGCACAGGTCATCAAAAAGCGAGGAGGCAATGTGGAAGCGCGCCTGCTGGAAGTGATGGAACGCTCTGAATTGGAACGGCAGGAAGGCTGCTGTTCTCATTATGAGATTTGCGGCGGATGCACTTACCAGACCATGAAACGTCAGGCGGAGCTGGATATGAAAGAACAGCAGGTGAAAACACTGCTGGAGGATGCGGGCATTCATGTGGAAAGCTGGGAAGGCATCACACCTTCTCCTTTGGAAACAGGCTACCGCAATAAATGCGAATTTTCCTTCGGGGATGAAGTGAAAGATGGTCCTCTGGCATTGGGTATGCGTAAGAAAATGAGTCATTATGAAGTGGTGACACTGAAAGACTGTAATATTGTAGATGCAGACTTTGTGACCATCGTGCAGGGGGCACTGGCGTTTTTCCAGGAAAGAAATGTTGCTTTCTATCATCGTATGCGCCATGATGGTTCTCTGCGTCATCTGGTTGTAAGAAAAGGCAAAGCAACAGGGGAAATTCTGGTGCATCTGGTGACTACATCAGAAGTTCCTTTTTCTCTGGAAGAATTCAAAAATATGATTCTGGCACTGCCTTTGCAGGGGGAAATCTGCGGCGTGCTTCATTCCGTTAACGATGGTGTGGCTGACGTGGTACGCAGTGATGAAATGACCGTTCTCTATGGCAGAGATTTCTTCATGGAAAAACTTTTTGATCTGGAATTCAAAGTGTCTGCTTATTCCTTCTTCCAGACCAATACAGAAGGTGCGGAACAGCTTTACAGCATCGTGCGGGAATTTGCCGGTGATGTGGAAAATAAAATGGTCTTTGACCTGTACTGCGGTACCGGTACCATCGGCCAGATCATGGCAAGAGCTGGTTCCAAAAAAGTTATGGGGATTGAACTGGTGGAAGAAGCCGTTGTGGCAGCCAATGAAAATGCCGCAAGAAATGGCTTGACGAACTGCACTTTCCTTGCTGGGGACGTGCTGAAAATGGTGGATGAACTGACAGATAAACCTGATGTCATCATTGTAGACCCTCCCAGAGAAGGCATCCATCCCAAAGCTATCGGAAAGATCATTGACTTTGGTGCACCGGAAATCGTTTATGTGTCTTGTAAGCCGACATCTCTTGCAAGAGATCTGCAGGAATTCCAGGCAGCTGGCTATGAGGTGAAACGGGTACGGCTGATGGATATGTTCCCTAGAACGGTACATGTGGAATCGGTGGTACTGATGACACGTTGTGGTGGACAGGCGTAAATAGGGGATTTTCAGTATACAAATGCGTATTTTTGTCCTTGAAAAATGCAATTTGGACAGATGATATAGGAAAAAGAAAAATGGAAAAAGACAGCGGGAGAAAGAATCCTGCTGTCTTTTTGTTTTTGTGGAATGAAAAGAAGAATTGAAATATCAGCCTGTTTGCCGGAAAAATAGTAGATAACCCAATCAATATCTGAAAACTGTTTGTAAGAAAGACAAGAGAAAAGCGGTATGGCAGGAAAACAAGGTCACTGCAAGTGGTGGAATATTGCATAGAAATGAATGATTATGATATAATAAACATATTTCTATGTTATTTTTCCCTCAAATAGCATTTCTGATATTTATTTAAAATGAATTTGTGAAGCAAGATGTATCGACAAATCCTATATTTAGATCCCATGGTATATAAACACAAAAGATATTCATTCGTTTATAACAAAAATAGTGGGAGGAATGGTCATGATAAAAATTGCCATTTGTGATGATATTGCATCAGAACGGGAGGAGCTTCAGTCTATATTGTTTATGATTCAAAATACAGAACAAAACTGGAATTTTGATATCACGCAGTATGCAAGCGGAGAACTCCTTTTTATGGATTTGGAAGAACAGCAGTGTATTTTTGATCTGATTATCCTGGATATTTATATGGATGGAATGAGCGGGATGGAAATTGCCCATAAAATACGAAAGAATGGGATTCAAACACCCATTGTATTTTTGACGGCATCCCCTGATTTTGCACTGGAAAGCTATGATGTCAATGCTTTTGGATATCTTCTCAAACCAATTGATGCAGACAAGCTGACGGCTGTTTTAGAACGACTTTTGGTATATTATGACAGACCTAGGGTTTCGATTCAATGTGATCGCAGAAGGCGATATCTCTTTTTTGATGAAATCATGTATGTGGAAAGCCGACATCACGACCTATATATTCATCTGGCAAAAGGAGAAATACTTAC
>CATZIM010000147.1 GCA_958420075.1 uncultured Clostridia bacterium
TCTATCTGGCAACTGACCCGGACCGTGAAGGGGAAGCCATTAGCTGGCATCTGCTTCACGCTCTCAATTTAGGTGATGATAAGGACATCAGTCGTATCACCTTCAACGAAATTACAAAGGCGGCGGTAAAACGCTCCATTTCTGAGGCAAGAGAAATTGACATGGATCTGGTAAATGCCCAGCAGGCACGTCGTGTGCTGGATAGAATGGTGGGCTATACCGTCAGTGATTTATTATGGAAGAAAGTCAAAAAAGGCTTGAGCGGCGGCCGTGTGCAGTCTGTTGCATTGCGTCTGATCTGTGACAGAGAGGACGAAATCCGCAGCTTTATTCCTGATGAATACTGGACCATTGGCGCAAAACTTACTGATGCGGAAAAGAAGACATTTGAAGCCAGATTTTACGGCAAGGGCAGTGAAAAAATGGAACTGCCCAACGCACAGGTGGTACAGGAAGTGGAAAACGGTCTGAAAGGACAGGATTTCATTGTCAAAGAAGTAAAGAAAGGTACACGTCAGAAGAAACCCGTTGCGCCTTTTACCACCAGTACCATGCAGCAGGAAGCCAGCAAACATCTGAACATGGCGACTCAGAAAACCATGCTCATTGCCCAGCAGCTCTATGAAGGTGTTCATGTGAAAGGGGAAGGCAATGTGGGTCTGGTTTCCTATATCCGTACAGACTCCTTCCGTATTTCTGATGAAGCCTACGAAGCGGCTGTTTCCTATATCGGTGAAAACTTCGGGGAAGAATATGTAAATCCCGAACGTGTGGTATATAAATCCAAAGGGAAAACTCAGGATGCTCACGAAGCTATCCGTCCCACAAACGTACAGCGGACACCGGACAGCATCAAAGAATCTTTGACAAAAGATCAGTATAAACTTTATAAACTCATCTGGGAACGTTTCGTTGCCAGCCAGATGAGCCCTGCGCTTTATGACACCATGCAGGTAAAACTGGCAGCAGGGGAATACAGTTTCCGTGCATCTGGTTCCCGTTTGACTTTCCGTGGTTTCCTGGAAGTTTACAACAAAGGGGAAGAAGAAGCGGATGTGCAGATGCCTGTGCTGAATGAAGGCGACGTGCTGAAAGCACTGGAAATCCTGCCGGAACAGCATTTTACACAGCCTCCCGCACGTTTTACAGATGCTTCCCTCATCAAGACACTGGAAGAAATCGGTGTAGGCCGTCCTAGTACCTATGCGCCTACATTGACAACCATTCAGGCAAGAAACTATGTCACAAAAGAAGCCAAAAACCTCTATCCCACAGAATTGGGGGAAGTGGTAAATGATATTATGAAATCTTATTTCCCGGACATTGTGGACGTGGACTTTACGGCCAATATGGAAGAACGTCTGGATGACGTGGAAATGGGCAGAGAAGAATGGAAACAGATCATTCGTGATTTTTATCCAGGTTTCCACGCGGCAGTGGAAAACGCCGTGGAAAAACTGGCAAAAGTGGAAATCAAAGATGAAGTAACTGATGTGATCTGCGAAAAATGCGGCAGAAACATGGTCATCAAGTATGGCAGATATGGAAAATTTCTGGCTTGCCCCGGTTTCCCTGAATGCCAGAATGCGAAACCTTTCTTTGAGGAAGCTGGCGTGAACTGTCCCGAATGCGGCGGCAAAGTTCTCATTAAGAAAACAAAGAAAGGCAGAACCTATTTCGGTTGTGAAAACAATCCTGAATGCGGCTTCATGTCCTGGAACAAACCTACTGGGGAAAAATGTCCTGTCTGCGGCAGTTTCCTGGAAGAAAAGGGCAAGAAAAATCCAAAAATCGTATGTTCCAATGAAAAATGCGGCTACATGCGGGAACCTGAACCAGAAAAAGAAGAAAATACAGAGGAATAAACCGCTGTTTTTTCAGAAAAAGTTGAAAAAACCATAATTTATGGTTGTAATTTGTATGGGATTGTGCTATAATCCCATAGGTAACTTAAAAACACACGCATTTGCTGCCCTGTGTCCGGTGCCGAAGAGTTCGGTGACACGGGGGATGATGCGGAGGACAAACCACAGGAGGTGCGCTATGAGCGTAATTTCAATGAAACAGTTGTTAGAAGCAGGTGTGCATTTTGGCCACCAGACAAGAAGATGGAACCCTAAAATGGCTCCATACATCTTCGCAGAAAGAAACGGTATCTACATCATCGACCTGCAGAAAACCGTTAAAAAAGTAGACGAAGCTTATGCTGAAATCTGCAACATCGTAGCTGACGGCGGCGAAGTTCTGTTCGTTGGTACAAAGAAACAGGCACAGGAATGCATCAAAGAAGAAGCTGAAAGATGCGGTATGTACTACGTTAACCAGAGATGGCTGGGTGGTATGCTGACAAACTTCAACACAATCAAAACAAGAATTGCAAGACTGAAAGAACTGGAAAAAATGCAGGAAGACGGCACTTTTGAAGTTCTGCCCAAAAAGGAAGTTGCAGCCCTGATGCACGAAATGGAAAAACTGGAAAAGAACCTGGGCGGTATCAAAGAAATGAAGAAGATCCCCGATCTGATGTTCGTTGTTGATACAAGAAAAGAAAAAATCGCTGTTCAGGAAGCACACACACTGGGTATTCCCATCGTTGCTATCGTAGATACAAACTGCGATCCCGATGAAATCGACTACGTAATCCCCGGTAACGATGACGCTATCCGCGCCGTAAAACTGATTGCTTCCAAAGTAGCTGATGCAGTTCTGGAATCCAAACAGGGTGAACAGGAAAACGCAGAAGCAGCTGAAGAAACAGTAGCTGAATAATTTCATAGGCAATTTGCCCGAGCTTCAGCCGATTCACGGGCTGAAGCTCTTTCTTATCATAAAACCAATATACGGAGGGAAAAGAACATGGCTATTACAGCAGCAATGGTAAAAGAACTGAGAGAAATGACAGGCGTTGGCATGATGGACTGCAAAAAAGCCCTGACTGAAACAGACGGCGATATGGAAAAAGCAGTTGAACTGCTGAGAGAAAAAGGTCTGGCAGCTTCTGCGAAAAAAGCAGGCCGTATTGCTTCCGAAGGTATCGTTGATGTTTACCTGAGCGATGACAACAAAGTTGGTACAATCGTAGAAGTAAACTCCGAAACAGACTTCGTTGCAAAGAACCAGGTATTCAGAGATTATGTTGCAGCAGTTGCAAAACAGGCTTCCACAACAACAGCAACAGATATGGATGCTTTCTTCGCTGAAAAATGGGATCTGGATCCTCAGTTCACAGTAAAAGAAGCTCTGAGCCAGCAGGTAGCAGTTATCGGTGAAAACCTGAACATCAGACGTTTCGAAAAATTCGAAAAAGCTGGTTCCGGCAGACTGGTTTCCTACATCCACGGCGGCGGCAGAATCGGCGTTCTGATCGAACTGGCTTGCGATAACGACAGCGACGCTCTGGAAGAACTGGGCAAAAACGTTGCAATGCAGATTGCAGCTCTGAACCCTAAATTCATCGCTGAAAAAGACGTTCCCGCTGACTTCATCGAAAAAGAAACAGAAATCCTGACAGTACAGGCTAAAAACGATCCTAAAAACGCAAACAAACCCGAAAACATCATTGCAAAAATGATCGAAGGCAGACTGAAAAAAGAAATGAAAGAATTCTGCCTGGTTGAACAGCCTTACGTAAAAGACGGCGATCTGACAGTGAAAAAATACATTGACTCCGTAGCAAAAGAAGTAGGCGCTCCTATCGAAATCACACGTTTCGTACGTTTCGAAACAGGCGAAGGTCTGGAAAAGAAAGACGAAAACTTTGCTGACGAAGTAGCAAAAGCTATGCAGTAATCTGCAAAGATATTTTGCACATCTTATGAATTCCAAAACGGATAGAACCTTGCAAAAGGTTTTATCCGTTTTTTCTTTGTGAAACTTTTACAGAAATGTGGTTGCGTCTGTGCGTAAAAAATGGTTAAATGAGAAAGAGAACATGCACTAGGAGGGAATGGAATGAAACAACTGGTTTATCATTACTGCAGCTTATCGACCCTTTTGAATATATTGGAACATAAAACCATCCGTTTATCTGATATCAATAAACAGAATGATACCAATGAAAGCAAGGCTCTTTTGCATATCACCCGCAACCGCGCCATTCAGATTATGCTTTCCCGCCCGGGGGTAGACAGTGATCAGACCTTTGGCGGCTTGACTTATCGGGAATTCATTGTGTATCTCATTGATAGAATGATCGAACATGTAAAAGGATATAAGGATTTGATGGCGTATATTGCCTGCTTTTCGGAATCTGACGACTATCTGGCACAATGGAGGGGCTATGCGGATAACGGCAGAGGCGTTGCCATTGGTTTTGACGTGGAAACCATTGAGCGGCTCATTGAGCAGATTCCCGATGCCAAGTTGGAATTCCGTAAGGTCCATTATATCGACACCAATAAGAACGTTATGGACTGCGATACCACCCAATGTAATCTGAGCTTGAACCGCCATGCGGCAAAGCTGGTGGAAACATTGTTTTCCTATATGGAGAGAAATGAAACGAAGCAGATTCTGGATGGTACCTATTTGGATTCTCAGGCAGGCCATTGGTTTATTCCTTTGCTGCAGGATTCTTTCTTCTATAAAGATGATTCCTTTGCGGAGGAGGATGAATGGCGGCTGATTTTGAAAGACGAAATCATCAAAAGTGAAAGCGATTGGGAAAACATATATAATTGGAAACGTACAGGTCATTCCATCAGACCGGCAATGAAACGCCTTTTCCCTAAGGCACTGGAATTCCGTGTGGAGGATAATGACATTGTATCTTACATGGATATGGATTTTTCTGACGGGGATTATATGCATAATGATATGATTCGGGAAATCGTTATTGGGCCAAACTGTCGTCTGGAGGAAGAAGATGTATTCCAGCTTCTTGGTCATTTTGGCTTTGATACCGCAGATGTAAAAATCCGTAAATCAGATTCTTCTTATCGTATTTGAATATAGAATGAAAATGGCTGTTTGTGGGCAATCTTCCACAGACAGCTTTTTTTACATGAAAATAACCAAAAACAATCAAACTTAGTCATTTTCAATAAAAATAAGTCAAAATTTTTGTGACCTAATATGATTGATTTTGGCTGAATTTGATTAAATCCAAGTTAAAACTATTTCAAAATCAGTCACTGGAGGTGAGGCTGTGATTTACACAGTTACCTTTAATCCATCTTTGGATTATATCGTGGAAGTACCCTCCTTTCAGATGGGTATGACTAACAGAACAACATCAGAAAGTATTTTTCCAGGCGGAAAGGGCATCAATGTTTCCATGGTGCTGCAAAATCTTGGTGTAGAAAGTACAGCACTGGGATTCACTGCTGG
>CATZIM010000148.1 GCA_958420075.1 uncultured Clostridia bacterium
TTCCTACTTTTCCTGTGGAAAATCTTAATTTTTTCGAAAAACCGTTGACAAATCCTTCCTATGGGCGTATGATGAACCCGAAAAGAATAGTTCCGGTAGGTAAGGCTACTACAGGGATATGGACTGCTGCCGCAAAATGATGGAGACATCATGCGATGGTTTGAACAGGTTACATCGAAACCAAGGTGTAGCATAACGCAGTTTCACCGCCCTGCAGAGCTAAAGCTCGAAACGGTTGCATTTTTTTATAAAATGGCATTTATTTTCCGTACAACCGCTTGAGCTTGTACGGATTTTTTTATGTAAAAAAGAGGTGAGATTATGGACGCAGGTCATCCAGACAATTATAACTCCATCCAGCGGGCAAACCAATCAAACTGTTTTATGGAACAGATGGGCATGACATCTGTATCCGTAATCTAGTTTCTTTCTGAAAATATAAGATCGAAAAATTGGCATTGCACCGCTTTTCCACTGCCCTTCTATTGGGCTGTTTCGAAATTTTGAAAACATAGTTTTCATGCGGTGTTTTTTTTGCGCCCTTTTTTCGGAAAAATCCCCCTGATTTCAGGGTTTTCATAGAGTATTCCAATCAAAAAAGCGAGGTGAGAAGCATGGACGCAGAAGGCAGTAGCAGTACAAAAACAACAGAACGAAGGCAAACGGATGAACATCCTCCCGCGGACATGCTTCCGCTCTGAATCATCGTTCTATGTTTTTGTCTGTATAATCCAAAACCACAAAAATCTAAGAATATGGAGGTACGGACCTATGAAAAAAACATTGAAAGAAAGAATCCTCAAAACAAAAATCGCAGCAGACATGGTTCGCCGCGATCAGATCAATGACAGACTGAAATTTGCCGCAGAAAATTCCAGAAAAAATGTATTCGCTGCTCTGAGCACTTCTCAGGAAGGTCTGGCAGACGAACAGGTAGAACAGCTGCGGGAACTCCATGGTGACAACAACGTGACCCATGGCAAAAAAGAATCTCTTTTCAAAAGACTTTGCAACGCATTCATCAATCCTTTTACTGCAATCTTATTTGTTCTGGCAATCGTTTCCGCCTGCACAGAAATCATCTGGGCAGCTCCCGGTGAAAAAGATGCTACAACCGTTATCATCATCACTGTTATGGTACTGGTATCCGGTATCCTGCGTTTTGTGCAGGAAACACGCAGCGGCAACGCAGCAGCAAAACTGTCTGCTATGATTCATACAACTGCAGCCGTTACCAGAAAACATCATGGCACACAGGAAATCCCCATGGATGAAATCGTTGTAGGCGACATCGTTACCCTGTCCGCCGGCGACATGATTCCTGCAGATCTGCGCATCGTAACAGCAAAAGACCTGTTCATCAGCCAGTCTGCTCTGACAGGCGAAAGTGAACCCGTAGAAAAACTGCCTCAGAAACAGAAAATCACAGGTGCCATCACAGAAGCATCCAATCTGGCTTTCATGGGAAGCAACGTTATCAGCGGCAGCGCAACCGGCGTTGTTATCGCAACCGGCAACGACACCATGCTGGGCGATATGGCAAAACACCTGTCCGAAAAACCTGCGAAAACTTCTTTTGAAAAAGGCGTAAACTCTGTTTCCTGGGTACTGATCCGCTTCATGCTCATCATGGTGCCCATCGTACTGTTCCTGAATGGCTTTGCCAAAGGGGACTGGCTCAATGCAGCCCTCTTTGCCATTTCCATTGCTGTTGGTCTGACACCGGAAATGCTTCCTATGATCGTAACCACCTGTCTGGCAAAAGGCGCTGTTGCCATGAGCCGTCAGAAAGTAATCATCAAAGATCTGAATGCTATCCAGAATCTGGGATCCATTGACGTTCTGTGCACAGACAAAACCGGCACACTGACAAAAGACAAAGTAGCTCTGGAATATCACCTGAATGTTATGGGTGAAGAAGATGACCGCATCCTGCGTCATGCTTTCCTGAACAGCTACTACCAGACAGGGCTGAAAAACCTCATGGATAAAGCCATCATCGAACGGACACACGCACTTATCGAAAGAACACCTGCTTTTGCTGTACTGGAAAACAACTACACAAAAGTAGATGAAATCCCCTTCGACTTTGAACGCCGCCGCATGAGCATCGTGGTTGCAGACAAAAAAGGCAAAACACAGATGATCACAAAAGGCGCCATCGAAGAAATGCTGTCCATCTCCACATTTGTAGAATACCATGGCGAAGTGGTTGAACTGACAGACGAAATGAAAAAAATGGTACTGGCAAAAGTAAATGACCTGAACAACAACGGTATGCGTGTACTGGGCATTTCTCAGAAAACAAATCCCTCCCCTGTTGGCGCATTCTCTGTAGCAGATGAAAATAACATGGTTCTCATTGGATATCTGGCATTCCTGGATCCTCCCAAAGAAACCACTGCTGCCGCAGTCAAAGCATTGCAGGAATACGGTGTAGCCGTAAAAATCCTCACAGGTGACAATGAAAAAGTAACAAAATATATCTGCAAACAGGTAGGTCTGTCCGTAGACCGCATCCTGACCGGTGACCAGCTGGATGATATGACCGATACAGAACTGGCAAAAGCAGCAGAAAACACCACCATTTTCGCAAAACTTTCTCCTCTGCAGAAAGCAAGAGTGGTAACACTGCTCCGTGAAAACGGTCACAGTGTTGGCTACATGGGTGACGGCATCAACGACGCCGCTGCCATGAAAGCATCTGATGTAGGTATCTCCGTAGATACTGCTGTAGACATCGCAAAAGAATCCGCAAATGTTATTTTGCTTGAAAAAGACCTGATGGTACTGGAACAGGGCATCATCGAAGGCAGAAAAACTTATGCAAATATGATCAAATACATCAAAATGACAGCTTCCTCCAACTTCGGGAATATGTTCTCTGTATTGGCAGCATCTGCATTCCTGCCTTTCCTGCCTATGGCTTCCATCCATCTGATTCTGCTGAACCTGATCTACGACATCTCCTGCACTGCAATTCCTTGGGACAACGTAGACGCAGAATTTTTGAAAGAACCTCGGAAATGGGACGCTTCTTCTGTCAGCAAATTCATGCTGTGGATTGGGCCTACCAGCTCCGTATTTGACATCGTAACTTATCTGGTAATGTACTTCGTGATCTGTCCTGCAGTATGCGGCGGTTCCTTCCATAGCCTTGACCCCGCATCCCAGACAATGTTCATTGCGCTGTTCCAGGCAGGCTGGTTTGTAGAATCCATGTGGAGCCAGACTCTGGTTATTCACATGATCCGCACACCCAAACTGCCCTTCCTGCGCAGCCGTGCTTCTGTTCCCGTTGTACTGCTGACATTTACTGGCATTGCCGTGCTGACAGCCATTCCTTTCCTGCCTTTCGGCGCACACATCGGTCTGGCAGCACTGCCTCCCGTATACTTCACATGGCTGGCAGGTATCATCGTTGCTTATGTAACACTGGCAACCATCATGAAAAAACTGTATATCCGCAAATACGGCGAACTGCTGTAATATACAGAAAAAAAGAACATTTTTCAAATTTTGTATTGACAAATGTCCTTCTGACATGGTATAACTTTTGAAAAGCAGAAACCGCAGAAAGAGTGTAAGTACCTTTTCCGGAAGCTGTTTCCAGAGAGCTGTGGATGGTGGAATCACAGCAGCAGTGGGATGAGGGAATGGGCTCTTGAGGGCAAACCGAAAATAGTAGGTACGCCGGAGAACAACCTTCGTTAACAAAGGACGCATATGATCGTATGCATGAGTGGGCAGATTTTCTGCCAACGAGGGTGGCACCGCAGGATTTTACGCCTGTCCCTTTGACGATTTCGTCAGGGACAGGCGTTTTTTTTATTGAAAATCAAAATCAACCAAAGAAAGGAGCATGCACCATGAACACAAAAGAAATCCCTTACAAAATTTATTTAGACGAACAGGAAATGCCAAAACAGTGGTACAATCTGCGGGCAGACATGAAAAACAAACCCGCTCCCCTGCTCAATCCCAGTACACTGAAACCCATGACCGCAGAAGAACTCAGTCAGGTATTCTGCGAAGAACTAGTAAAACAGGAATTGGACAACGATACCCCTTACATTGATATTCCCGAACCCATTTTGAAGTTCTATAAAATGTACCGTCCTTCGCCTCTGGTGCGTGCCTATTGTCTGGAAGAAAAATTGCAGACTCCCGCAAAAATCTACTATAAATTTGAAGGCAACAACACCAGCGGCAGCCATAAACTCAATTCCGCCATTGCACAGGCTTATTATGCAAAGGAACAGGGACTGAAAGGCGTCACCACAGAAACCGGTGCCGGACAATGGGGGACTGCCCTGTCCATGGCATGTGCTTACTTTGGTCTGGACTGCCAGGTTTATATGGTGAAATGCTCCTATGAGCAGAAACCTTTCCGCCGGGAAGTCATGCGTACCTATGGCGCGGCAGTGACGCCTTCCCCTTCCATGGAAACAGAAATCGGCAGAAAAATTCTCGCAGAACATCCAGGTACTTCCGGCAGTTTGGGCTGCGCCATTTCTGAAGCCGTAGAAATGGCTGCCAAACAGGATGGCTACCGTTATGTACTGGGCAGCGTTCTCAATCAGGTATTGCTTCATCAGACCATCATCGGTCTGGAAACCAAAGCCGCTCTGGATAAATACGGCGTGAAAGCAGATATGATCATTGGCTGTGCCGGCGGCGGCTCCAATCTGGGCGGTCTGATTTCTCCTTTCATGGGCGAAAAACTCAGAGGCGAACGGGATTATCAGATCATTGCTGTAGAACCCGCTTCCTGCCCCAGCCTTACCAGAGGGAAATTTGCTTATGATTACTGCGACACCGGTATGGTAACACCTCTTCAGAAAATGTATACCCTTGGCAGCAACTTCATTCCTTCTGCCAACCACGCAGGCGGTCTGCGGTATCATGGTATGAGTTCCATCCTTTCTCAGCTTTACCATGACGGACTTATGGAAGCACGTTCTGTAGAACAAACGGCCGTTTTTGCTGCTGCTACGGAATTCGCTCGGGTGGAAGGCATCCTGCCTGCTCCCGAAAGTGCCCATGCCATTTATGTGGCTATGGAAGAAGCAAAAAAATGCAAAGAAACCGGCGAAGAAAAAACCATCGTCTTTGGTCTGACCGGTACCGGATATTTCGACATGTTCGCTTATGAAAAATTCAACAACGGCACCATGTCAGACTATATCCCTACAGACGAAGATCTGAAACAGGGATTCGATGGTATCCCCCGCTTTCCCGGAAACGAATTTTGATTTTTTACCTATTGTTCATACAGAATAAGAAATACAAAAAAGGAATGTTTCTTAGAAACATTCCTTTTTT
>CATZIM010000149.1 GCA_958420075.1 uncultured Clostridia bacterium
TTCCCAAGCGCCTCTCACCAAAGCTTCGTTACCTGTCATTAATTTCTTCATACTTCAATCTCCCTCTTCCATTCCATAATAAATACACATTTTTATGCGTTAAACACTTCTTCGAAAATCGGCAGGGATTTTTCGATGGTTTCTTTTGATACGCAGTAGCACAGTCTGAAGTAACCTTCTACACCAAAATCGTCGGAAGGAACTACCAACAGATTTTTCAGCTTACATTTTTCAGAAAATGCTTTGCCATCGCCGCCGGGTGCTTTTACGAAAAGATAGAATGCACCGTCAGGGCTTGCACATTCGTAACCGATTTTCTTCAAACCGTTGTAAAGCAGTTTGCGGTTCACATCATATGCTTCCAAGTCGGGTTTTTCATATGCACAGCGAGCAACTACACGCTGGATCAGTGTAGGAGGGCAAACATGACCAATAACTCTGGATGCCCCTGCGATTGCAGCGAACATTTCTTTTGCGTCTGTCAGTTTTTCAGGCACATAAACGTAACCGATACGTTCGCCGGGCAGAGACAGAGATTTGGAATAGGAATAGCATACGAGTGTGTCTTTGTAGATGGAAGGAACCCAAGGCACTTCTACACCATCATATACCAGTTCACGATAAGGTTCATCGGAAATCAGGTATACAGGTCTGCCAAGTTCTTCACTCTTCTTAGTCAGGATCGCAGCCACTTTTTCCAGTGTTTCTCTGCTGAATACAACGCCGGAGGGGTTGTTGGGAGAGTTGATGATCACTGCCTGTGTATGTTCATTGATCATTGTTTCCAATGTTTTCAGATCAATCTGGAAGTTTTCTGTATCAGCAGGTACATAAACGAACTTGCTGCCGGTACTTTCAACAAAAGGACGATATTCGGGGAAGAACGGTGCAACTGCCAGAATTTCTGTATCGCTGTCGATATTCAGTGCTTTGCACACTGCGATCAGTGCAGGTGCTGCGCCGCATGTGAAATACAGGTCTGCGCCATGAATTTCTGTTCCGGTACGTTCTGCCAGTTCTTTTGCTACCGCATCTCTTGCATCAGCAAAGCCAGGTGCGCTGCTATATCCATGAACCAGCAGACTATCTTCATTCTTGATAACATCAATAGCAGCTTCGTTTACAGATGCAGGAGAAGGAATACTGGGATTGCCCAGAGAGAAGTCAAAAACGTTTTCCTTGCCTACTACCGCTGCTTGCTGCAAACCGTATTCAAACAATTCACGAATACAGGATTTTGCACTACCAAGACCATAAAAATACTGATTATACATATTTCAGCCTCCATTCTCTTTTGTTGCAGTTACTTTATCTTTTGCAGGTATTACACAAGGCTCATACCCACTTGAATTGCCTTCAGGTTATCTTCTACAAATGCAGGTTTCACATTTTCACGGACAATTTTGTTCCAGTCGATATCTTCCAGTCCCATGGCTTTGATGATGGTGCCAAGGAGGATGATATTCATTACTTTGCCATTGCCAAGCTTCACCGCTTCTTCTGTTGCGTTTACAACAGTAACGTCTTTGCAGTTATCCTGCATTTCTTTGATAATATCCGGTGAATAATCTGCCTTACCCATGATAACAGGCATAGGCATCATTTCATGATTATTGACAACAACTTTGCCGTCTTTTTTCAGATATTCCAGCCATCTCAGGGCTTCCATTTTTTCAAAAGATACGATCATATCTGCGGAACCCTTTTCGATAACGGGAGACCAAACTTTTTCACCATATCTTACCTGAGAAGATACGCTGCCGCCTCTTTGGCTCATGCCGTGGATTTCACTCATTTTTACATCGTATCCTTCTTCCATCAGACCTAATGTCAGGAGCTTAGAAGCAAGGATTGTACCCTGACCACCTACGCCAACCAGCAAAATGTTTTTTGTTCTTTTATCACTCATCTTCTTAGCGCTCCTTTCCGATTGCCTGTTTCGGACATACCTGTTCACATACGCCACAGCCTACACACTGCAGAGAATCGATACCGGCTTTTTTGGTTTCTCTGTCAATGTAAAGAGCAGGACAACCTGTCTTCAGGCACAGCTTACAGCCAATACATTTATCTGTGTCAACAACGTCTTTGGTCTTGTATGCCGTAGGGAATTTCGCTTTATCATCTTCGCTGAATTTCTTCAGAACGCAAGGCCATTTTGTGATGATTACAGAAGGTTCATCCAGACCCAGAGCCCAATCCAGTGTTTCTCTCATCAGTGTCAGATTATTAGGATCGATGGTTCTGATATTTTTTGCACCCAGTGCTCTACATACGGTTTCAATATCAATTGCTGTTGCATCGCTGCCGTCTGCGTGTTTGCCGGAACCAGGGTTTTCCTGATGACCTGTCATACCAGTGATTCTGTTGTCCAGAATTACGCTGACGGTCTTGGAATTGTTGTACAGACATTCTGTCAGGGAGTTGATACCTGTGTGGAAGAATGTGGAGTCGCCCATTACACCTACCACTCTTGTATCTTCGCCCTTCTGTTCGAAAGCTTTCGCAGCGCCATGACCTGTGGAGAAAGCAGCACCCATACATACGCAGGAATCAATTGCATTGTAAGGTTCTGCGAAGCCCAGTGTATAGCAGCCGATGTCACCAGTTACCATGACATTCTTTCTTTTGCCCAGTTCATAGAAGAAACCTCTGTGAGGACATCCTGCACACAGTGCTGGAGGTCTGGGAACAACTTTTGCTTTGTCGTAATCAATGGTCTCAAATTCTTCGCCGTGAACGCATTTGCGGATTACGTCAGATGTCAGTTCATCATAAGCAGGGAATGTATTTTTGCCTTTTACTTCAAAGCCAAGTCTCTGCACTTCTGCTTCGATCAGCGGATCATTTTCTTCGATTACATAGATTGTATCTAAACCTTTGCAGAATTCTGCGATTTTTTTCTGAGGCAGTGGATATGTAAAGCCCAGTTTCAGATAGTTTACATCATCGCCAAATACTTCTTTTGCGAAACAGTAACACATACCAGAAGTGATTACACCAACTTTGCTTCCGTTGTCTTCCACAAAGTTCAGAGGTGTCTGTTCGGAGAATTCTTCCAACTGTTTCATTCTCTCAGCCAGTACTACTCTGCGCACTTTCGCGTTTGCAGGAACCATTACATATTTCTTTGCGTTTTTCTCATAAGGTTTTACAGGAGCTTTTTCCACTCTGTCGCCACATTCAACCAGACCTTTGGAATGACAAGCTCTCGTGGTCATTCTCATCAGCACGGGTGTGTCAAAACGTTCAGAAATTTCATAGGCTTCTTTCATGAAGTCCTTTGCTTCTGCGCTGGTAGCGGGTTCCATCATGGGAATCATTGCTGCCCTTGCGTAGTTTCTGTTGTCCTGTTCATTCTGAGAAGAATGCTGTCCAGGTTCGTCAGCAGTTACAACAACCATACCGCCATTTACACCAGTATAAACGAATGTAAACAGAGGATCCGCAGCAACATTCAGACCTACATGCTTCATTGCTGCCAAACTTCTTACACCTGCGATAGATGCACCGATGGCAGCTTCCATTGCTACCTTTTCATTGGGTGCCCATTCGGAGTAGATTTCCTTCCTTGCAGACATGTTTTCAATGATTTCTGTGGAAGGGGTGCCTGGATATGCAGAAGCCACCAATACGCCAGCTTCCCATGCGCCCTGCACCAGAGCTTCGTTACCTGTCATTAGTTTTTTCATAACTATCCTCCTTATCTGCTTTGGTTGTGTTAGTTTCATATGTTTTTGCTATTTCTTTTTACCTGTTTAATTTCAGAACCCTATTTTACGTTAAGCCTCACTATTCTTACAGGGAATGAATTTACCAATGATACCGCCGATGACTGCGGGAAGGATCCATCCCAAAGAATATTCATGCAGTGGCAGATACTGTGTATATGTCAGAGGCAGACCAAAACCAGCCAGAACCTCAGACAAGCTGATTACAAATGCAAACAGTGTTGCTACTCTGATAACGTTATCATTTTTGATATATTTCCCGAAGAACATCAATACGGACATTGTAATGAAGCAAGGGAAGATTACGGACAGAATAGGTGCTGCCACGCTGATGATTTTGTCAATACCTGCGTTGGATACAACGAAGGAGAATACAGACATTACGATTACGACTGTTTTGTATTTGCATTTGCCGTTTGTCAATTTTTCCAGTGTACCAGCAAAACCGGATGTCAGACCAATTGCTGTTGTCAAGCAAGCGAACAGTACGATAACTGCCATCATGATTACGCCCCATGTGCCCAACAGTTCTTCTGTGATTGCTACTACCAGACCAGCCTGGTTATAATCTTCAAAACCGCCGGAAGAAACGGTTGCGCCCAGGAATGTCAAGCCGCCGTATACGATGAACAGCAGGATTGCCGCGATCAGCGCTGCTCTTGCCAGCAGACGACCCTGGACATCTTTTGTGTTGTAGCCTTTTTCAGTTACAGCACCCATGATTGCAACGATGATCAAACCAACACCCAGAGGGTCCATTGTCTGATAACCATTGATGATACCTTCTTTGATTGTTACAACTGTAGATTCATCTGCGATGGGACCAATGGGATCTACAATACCAAGCACGATCAACACAAGAACACAAATTACAAGAATAGGTGTCAGATAATTGCCGACGATATCAACGACCTTGGATGGACGAATTGTCAGGAAACAAACGATTGCAAAGAAGATAAAGCTGAAAACCCAAATGCTCAGGCTGGGGAACATCTGTGACCAGCCCATTTCAAATGTAGTTGCTGCTGTTCTGGGTACAGCCAAACAAGGTGCAAGACAGGTAGCAATGATAATTGCTACAACGGTTGCCATCTTCTTCCCTAATCTGCTGGGAATACCGGTCATGGAAAGATCATTGCTGCGAATGGTAGCAAAAATATCGACCATGGAAACACCGATATCAACAATGAAGAAGAAAAAGAATCCCAGGAACCATTCCGCGCCTGTCATTCTCCCCAAATAGGGCGGAAAGATCAAGTTGCCTGCGCCGAAGAAAATCGCAAACATAGTCAAGCCAACCGCCATGATGTCTTTACCCTTAAGATTATTCATTACACATTCTCCCTTCCATACATTATTACAGTTATAAATCCGGTAACATTTCTAACGCTCCTTTCCTCCTTTCTCTTTTTTTAAAGTAGCATCGTAATTTAACCACTAATACGATGTTTTCTCCTCTTTTTTTCGCACGGCCACTTTTTCCGCTCGGATACGAAACTGTATCCAAATAATATAAAACCCTACGGAATTTATACGATATTACATAACATTTTCACAAATACCCTACACTGACTGTTTTTTTACCGTTTCAAA
>CATZIM010000150.1 GCA_958420075.1 uncultured Clostridia bacterium
CCGATTATACCACAGGGATTTAGAAAAATCCACTGCGTGTGACGGAAAATGTCCCACCAAAATTCCAGCATTGGCATCTTATGGTTTCTGTCTATTGTATACAAAAAAGAGGATTTTTTTTATGCAAGAAAATCTTGTTTTTCCTTTTGTCTGATTTCCTGCGAAAAATCGCCATAGCTTTCTTGAAACGAAAACAATCCTTGTAAAATCCTGATAAAAAATAATAGCCAGAATCCCCTTTTATTTCAAGGATTCTGGCTATCTCTGTTTTCTTATGAAGCAATTTTACTCTGCTTTTTCTTCTTCTGCCTCCTGCACTTCTTCCGGTTCCTGCAGGGAAGCCATGCCAAAGAGTCCGGATTCCCGGTTCAGGAACAAAATGGCTGTTGCACTGACCACAAAGCCCTGTGTCAAATATGTGATGCAGGTATAAACGCAGTTAACAGCAAAATTATCAGGGAACAGCATAAAAATCAATGATAAAATGGAATTCCAGCAGTAAGAAATTGCTGCCAGTATAATCAAAAATCCGAATGTCCGCCACCATCTGCTGCGAACCAGCACACGGCTGTGTCCCAGTGCGTCAACGCCCCGTCTGCCGCCCAGTGCAATACAGTACAGATACAGACACCATACAACGCCCAGATAAATAGCAGGAATCACCAGCAAAGAACCCAGCAAAAACAGGATCATATACACAATGCCGACTTTCACCACAACAGGTTCCAATGACATTGCTTCCACAAAAGCTTTGCTGGCAGAAAAACGTCTGCCTTCCAGCCGCCATTTGGTAGCCTTTGCCACACCAATGGTGAATATTGCTTCCAAAAATACGGTCACTGCCATGAGCAATACATTGTTTGTCATCATCTGCTGTATCAAATTGACTGATTCCTGGGGAGATAATACCAGACTTTCCGCTGATACCTGATTAGCAAGTTCCATCAGGTTCAATACCCTGCCTTGAATTAATGTCAGCAAAATACTAAGGGGCAGACCAATAACCAGCATCCCCGCAGCAATCACTTTTATGTTGTCCCGAAACAGCCGCATGGCAATTGCCATGATTTCATTCCATCGTAATTCCCGACTGTAAACCAGCCGCTTGATTTCTTCCATAATATAAAATTCCTCCATTATGATATAAGAAGTATTATACATGGTTTCTTTTCATTTGTCAGCAGATTTCCTCCTTGTAAAGATTAAAGTTTTCCGATAAAATGACTATTATAATGCGCAAAAAAAGGATTGTGATAAAAATGGATTTTACAAATAAAACCGTGCTGGTCACCGGCTCCTCTCGGGGCATCGGCAAAGCCATTGCTTTTGCCTTTGGACAAGCAGGCGCACGGGTGGTGCTGAATGCTTCCCGCAGCAAAGACCAGCTGGCAGAAGCGAAAAAAGAACTGGAAGAAATGGGTGTTTCCTGCATGGCAGTTCTTGCAGACGTTTCTGACTACAACGCCTGCAAGGACATGTTCCTGCAAATTCAGGATGCTTTTGGCCCTGTTGATATTCTGGTAAACAACGCCGGTATTTCTCATATTGGATTATTCACAGACATGACCCCGGAACAGTGGCAGCATGTGCTGAATGTGAACCTTGGTTCTGTGCTGAACTGCACCCATCTGGCAGTGCCTGCCATGGTACACAACAAAACAGGCGTCATTCTGAACATCTCCTCCATGTGGGGAGAAGCAGGGGCTTCCTGTGAAGCTGTTTACTCCGCTTCCAAAGGCGGCATCAACGCTTTCACAAAAGCCATGGCAAAAGAACTGGGTCCTTCCGGCATCCGGGTCAACGCCATTGCCTGCGGTGTCATCGACACAGAAATGAATGCCTGCTTCTCTGAAGAAGAACGGGCAGAACTGGCAGACGAAATTGCCCTCATGCGCTTTGGCAAGCCCGAAGAAGTGGGCAGATTCGCCCTTACCCTTGCCAGCGAAAGCGCTTCTTTCCTGACAGGGCAGATCATCACACTGGATGGAGGAATGTTATGAGCCAGAAAACATATAAAGCGTTATTTTTTGACGCAGATAAAACACTGCTGGACTTTACCGCCGCAGAAAAAAAGGGGCTGGAACGTGTTTTTGAAAAAAACGGCATTGCCCTGACGGACGAAATCCGCAGTTTTTATTTAGAAATGAACGGTCAGCTTTGGGAAAGCTATGAACGAGGTGAAATTTCTAGAGATACAGTGCTCTATACCCGCTTTGGCAGAGTATTTGAACACTTTGGCATTGACGCTGACGGCATTGCCTTTGAGCATGATTACCGAAAAGAACTGGACGAAGGTCACGACCTCATGGAAGGTGCCATGGAACTGGTACAGACCCTTGCGCCTCTTTATGAGTTATACATCGTCACCAACGGCACCACAGAAACCCAATACAAACGTCTGGGAGATTCCGGTCTTTCCCCTTATTTCAAGGATATTTTCATTTCTGGAGAAATCGGCAGCCGCAAGCCCATGAAAGCCTTTTTCGACCACTGTTTTGAAAAAGCCCCTCACCTTTCTCCAGCGGATGTGCTCATCATCGGGGATTCTCTTTCCTCCGATATTCTGGGCGGGAATAACGCAGGCATCGATGCCTGCTGGATGAACGCAGAAAACAAAATCAATGACACCACCGCCGTGCCTACATACGAAATTCATAAACTGGCAGAATTATATGATATTTTAGGTATCCCTAAAAAATAAAAACAAAGGCAGAAATCTCTTTGATAATTTCTTGAGATTTCTGCCTTTTTCTTTTGAATTTTATTTCTTTTTCATTTTTTTAGGAAAGTTTCTGTCCGCAGCCGGAGCAGAAACGATCGCCTGCATTGACTTTTGCGCCACAGGAAGGGCAAAAAGCTGCCACTTCCAATTTCTGTCCACAGCCGGAGCAGAATTTATCGCCAGCCTGTACTGCCGCGCCACAGGAAGGACAATGTTTTCCGCCTGCTGGCTGCTGGGCAGGTTGCTGTGTGGGCTGCTGCATGCTTTGCATCATCTGCTGTGCCATCTGCATACCTGCTGCCATACCAAAGCCCATGCCTGCTGTACTGCCGGCAGCGCCGCCGGGCTGATCCAGACCATCTGCCAGTTTTCCCTGCTGGTAGCGGTTCATATCCCCCACCATCTGATAGCCTGCTGCAGCGTTGATCTTTTCCTGAATTTCCTGAGGATAGCTGAAGCTGGAAATCTGCATGCCTGTCACAGTCATGCCCATTTTCAGCAGTTCCATATCCAGATCCTCCTGCATGCCTTTGCCGATGTCATAGGCACTTGCCTGCAAGTGGAACATATCCTTGCCTTCTCTGCCAATCCACTTCATAAGAAGCTGATCCAAAATGCTCAACACTCTTGTCTTCACATCATCCACAGAGTATGTATCTTTTACCCCCGCGATGGTGTCGATGAGGCGCACATAATCAGAAACCTTCATCTGGAAAGTACCGAAAGCACGGACAGGCAATCCACCGGGCAAACCTGCACAAGGCAGCATCACAGCATTTTTGGTGCCCCATTTCACGGTAAATTCCTTTGTATTGACAAAGAGCACTTCCGCACGGATGCCGCTGTTAAAGCCAAAGGAAAAACCTTTCAGGGTGCTCAGGAAAGGAATGATTTGAGATTCAATGTCAAAAGAGCCTTCATCCTGAAAAATTCCTTCGATTTTCCCGTTATAGAGGAAAATGGCGTCCTGTCCCGGACGAATGATAAGGCGGCTGCCTTTTTTGATCTCGTCATTATGCCATTTATGAAAAATCACGGTGTCGTCGCTTTCCTGCCACTCCACCACATTGCGAAATTCATTGCCGAAAAGTCCCATCGGTCACATTCCCCCCATCATTTCCCCAGCTTTGCTTTCAGTGCTGCCAGTTCGTCTTCCACGCCGCTGTCCTGCACAGTTGCGGCATCGTCATATTTTGCCATCAAATCAGCCATATCGTCTTTTTTGGTGTTCAGTTCCGCAGCTGCTTCTGCTTCATCCAGCTTTCGGTTCAGCTTTTCTTCCAGTGCATCAAAGGCTGCCAAAGAGCTGCCGCCCAGATCAGACTTGATTTCATTTGCTTTCTGCTGGGATTTCACCATAGCCGCTTTGGCACGGATAGCTGCTTTTCTATCTTCTACCTGTTTCAGCTGTTCTGTGAGTTTATCATGCATTTCACGCATTTTTGCCGCATTAGATGCCGCCAAATCCCATGCGCCTTTCAGGCTTTCCAGATTAGCTGCCTTTGCCGCTTTTTCAGACAGGAAAACCTTTGCGTCGGCGTCATTGCCAGCCAGAACGGCTTTTTCCGCATAACGCTGGAGTTTTTCCACTTCTGCCACGCCTTCATCATAAGCACGTTTAGCGCGTTTTTCTTCCGCCATAACAGAAACGGTTTCCGCCTTTACTTCCCCCAGATCTTTTTCCAGATCTCTGGCAAGCTGGTCTGCCATTTTTACAGGGTCTTCTGCTTTATCCAACAATGCGTTGATGTTTGCTTCCATAATTGTTTTAAATCTGCTCAAAATACCTGCCATGTTTCTTCCTCCTTGATAATAAAAAAGTTATCATACTTTGTCGAAACAACGCCCCTTTTGAAACAAAAAACTTATCTTTCCCCTAATTTCAGACCGGGATTTGCGTTCAGATCGAAGCCATCCCGCACCCCTGCCATATATTCATAATAGGCTGCACAAGCAATCATTGCTGCGTTATCGGTGCAGAGAATGGGAGAAGGAATGCTCAGATAGAACCCTTCTTTCTCACAGGCTTTCCGCATGGTTTCCCGCAGAGCGGAGTTGGATGCAACGCCCCCTGCCATGGCAATCTGCTTCACGCCTCTTTCCTTTGCCGCATGGATGGTTTTTTCCACCAGCACTTCCACTACAGCCTGCTGGAAGCTGGCTGCAATGTCTTCCGGCACAATGGGCTCGCCCATCATTTTCTGTTTATTCACATAGTTCAGCACAGCGGATTTCAGACCGCTGAAGCTGAAGTCATAGCTGTCTTCCTCCAGAAATACACGAGGGAATTTCACAGCATTTGGATTGCCTTTTTTGGCTGCCGCGTCAATTTTGGGGCCACCGGGATACCCCATGCCAATGGCACGGGCCACTTTGTCATAAGCCTCACCCGCTGCGTCATCTCTGGTTCTGCCCAGAATTTCGTACTTGCCGTAATCGGACACATACACCAGATGAGAATGACCGCCGGAAACCACCAGCGCCATATAAGGCGGTTCAAAATCCTTATTTTCAATATAGTTGGCGCAAATATGTCCTTCAATATGATGGACGCCCACAAGGG
>CATZIM010000151.1 GCA_958420075.1 uncultured Clostridia bacterium
TTTGTCTGCAAGTCATTCGGGAGTATTATGACAGACTGGATATTGACCCGGCAGTAAAAACGGCAGACCCAGCAGAAATTGCGCTGCTGCAAAAAGATGTGCTGGGGGAATTGTTTGAAACCCTTTACGAAGCGGAGGATGAGGGCTTTCTCCGCCTGCTGGAAACCTATGGAGAAAATACAGGGGATCAGCGGCTGAAAGATTTGATTTTGCAGGTCTATACCTTTTCTCAGGGGTATCCTGACCCGGAAAATCTTCTGCGGAAAATGGCAGAGCAGTTTTATATGGCGGAAGGCGATACCATTGACCAGTGCGGATGGATGCCACTTATTAAGGAGGGTATTACCAATGGGGTGGACTATGCCCTGTATAACTTACAGAAGGCTTATGACCGCATCTGCGGCAATGGGGAGTTTACTGCCTATGGAGAACGCTTAGAGGCGGAATTAGAAGGCGTAAAAGCCCTGCGGCAGGCATTGGAACATCCTTGTTACGCAGATTGGCACCAAGCCTATGTTGCCGTTGATTTTGCCCGTATGCCTGCTTACCGTGGTCAGGATAAAGATACAGCGGATTGGGTGAAGAATCTGCGGAATGAAGCCAAGGCGGCTATCGGCAAATTGGGAGAAACTTATTTTTGCTATAGTGCAGAAACCCAGACAAAACTCATTTCCTCGCTTTATCCTATCGCAAAAGCCTTGTCGGAAACGGTCATCCGTTTTGCGGAAGCCTTTGCTCAAGCGAAAAAAGAAAAACTCTGGCTGGATTTCAATGACTATGAACATTTTGCCCTGAAAATCCTCACAGAACCTGGCAGCACGAAAGACAACATCATGCCAACAGATGCCGCAAAACAGATGCAGCAAAAATATGATGAAATCATGATCGATGAGTATCAGGACAGCAATGTGGTGCAGGAAATGCTGTTGACGGCAGTATCCGGCGCTTATGAAGGCAATAACAACCGCTTTATGGTAGGGGATGTGAAGCAGAGCATTTACCGTTTCCGCCTTGCTATGCCTCAGCTGTTCAATGAGAAATACCAGACTTATCCCGTGGAAAAAGGCGGTAAGACCAGAAAAATCATTCTTTCCAAAAACTTCCGCAGCCGGAAAAATGTGCTGGATGGCATCAACTTCATTTTCCGTCAGACCATGTCGGAAGCCTTTGGGGATGTGGATTATGATGACGAAGCGGCACTTTATGCTGGAGCGGATTTCCCTGACTTTGATGGGCTTTGCGGCGGCGAAAATGAAATAATGCTGCTGGATTTGTCCTCAGAAGAAACAGAGGAACAGCTGACTGATTTGGAAGAACTGGATAAACGGCAGATGGAAGCCACCATGATTGCTGGAAAAATCAGAGAAATGATGAAGGCTGGCTATCAGGTTTATGACCGAGGGATAGAAAGCTATCGCCCCATGGAATATCGAGATGTGGCGGTTCTGGTACGGAGTATCCGCAGCTGGGGCACGACGTTGGATGATATTTTTGGGAAAGAAGGCATTCCTTATTATGCGGAAACGGCAGAGGGATATTTTGATGTGCCGGAAATTGATACGGTTTTGAATTTCCTGCGCCTTATTGATAATCCTTATCAGGATATTCCCTTGCTTTCTGTGCTTCATTCTCCTCTTTATGGCGTCAGTGCTGATGCTTTGACGGAAATCCGTCTTTTTGGCGGCGATGGATTATTTTATGAATGTGTCCTGCGGTATCTGGCAGAAGGAGCAGAAGAGGGAATTTTGGAAAAACTGGAACGCTTCCAGACAGATTTGTTGGATTGGCGGGAAAACGCAAAAGAATTGTCCCTTTGTGAATTGCTGCGGTACCTTTATCAGCAGACAGGATATTATGATTATGCAGGAATGACTCCCGGCGGCAGCCTGCGGCAGGCAAACCTGCGACTGCTGCTGGAAAAAGCGGAAACTTATGAAAATAACAGCGGAAAAGGGTTGTTCCATTTTATTCGCTTTGTGGAGGACATGAAAACAGCAGAAACAGAATCCTCCGCCGCAAAACTTCAAAGCGAAGCCGATGATTTGGTGCGTGTTATGACCATACATAAAAGTAAAGGGCTGGAATTTCCTGTGGTCTTTGTGGCAGACCTTGGGAAACAGTTTAATGACGCAGATGCGAAAGCCGCTGTCATCACCCATCAGGAGTGGGGCTATGGCATGGATTATATGGATTTAGATCATCGGGCTTCCTATCGGACGTTATCCAAAACCGCTTTGGCGGAGGCTATCAGGCAGGAAAACCTGTCAGAGGAAATGCGTGTGCTGTATGTGGCATTGACCAGAGCGAAAGAAAAACTGATTTTGACGGGAACGGTGCGTAACCTGCAAAAATCTGTGGAAAAATGGGCAGAAACAGCAGATTCTGTGGAAGAATTGCTTCCTGTATTTCGCCTGCGCCGAGGAAGAAACTATCTGGATTGGATTATGCCTGCACTCCTGCGCCATCCTCAGGCAAGGGTATTGCCGGAGCCTTGGAAACCTACAGATAGGGGAGAGTCACGGCAGTTTTTGGATGAGCCTTCCAAATGGAAATTTACCTTTTTGGAAAAAGGCGATATCTATGGAACAGAGCAGGAAAAACAGGAACTGGCGGAAGAACAGCAGAATGTTTTTGAAAACTGGGATACAGAACCGGATTATAGTGGCAGAAAAGAGGAGATTTTCCGTATCCTGTCATGGAAATATGACCACGAAACAGCAATCATGCTGCCTACAAAAGTTTCTATTTCTGAAATCAAACGTCGGTATCAGGCGGAAGTTTCCGGGGAAGAAGCACCTATGCCACAGGAATTGCAAATTCCCCAGTTTGATCGGAAAAAAGAAGGGCTCACTGCGTCAGAAATCGGTACAGCTATGCATACGGTTATGGAAGCGGCAGACTTGCAAAAAGCCTATGATGCAGATACTTTGGAAGAACTGCTGGCAGAGCTGCAGCAGCAGGGCAGATTAACGGAAGAAGAAAGAGCTGCCATTCGCAGGAAAGAACTTCTGACTTTCTTTTCTTCTGATTTGGCAAAACGGATGCAGAAGGCGGATGAAATCCATAAAGAACAGCCTTTTGCTATGCTTGTGGAGCCAAAAGAAGTTTTTCTTGATGATATTTATCAAAATATGGAGGAATTTATCCAGATTAATGGTATAATCGACTGTTATTTCGTGGAAGAAAATGCAGTTGTGCTGGTGGACTATAAAAGTGACCGACTTTGGCAGGAAGATGCTTTCCGTGAAAAATATAGGATTCAGCTGCGGCTTTATAAAGAAGCTTTGGAGCGGGTAACGGATCTGCCTGTGAAGGCATGTTATATCTATGCCTTTGCGCCAGGAAAAACCATTCCTATTGATTTTGATTAAAAATAATAAAAAACCGGAAATACCTGAAAAGATCAGGTGTTTCCGGTTTTTTTGTGAGAGATAGCGGACAGCTTCCTATGGGGAAAGAGCATATGCCCTATGGAACGGAGGCTGTCCCTTTATATATTGTGCGAGTTGAGGTGAAAGTTCAACTATCTCTTATAGATCGTATGATTATTCTGCGGTTTCAGCAGTTGCTTCCATGAAACGCATGATTACGGAAGCGATTTCTGCTCTGGTTGCTGTGCCCTGAGGAGCCAGCTGGTTGTCGCCCATGCCGCTGATGTAGCCTTCTGCTACTGCCCACTGCATTGCAGGCTGTGCCCATGCGGAAACGCTCGCGCTGTCAGCAAATGTGGACAGGTCTGCGGAAGCAGTTACATCATAGCCTTTGTATTTTGCGTAGTTGTACAGCATAGCTACCATCTGTTCTCTGGTAATTTCCATGTTAGGAGCGAACAGACCTTCGCCCATGCCGCTGACGATCTTCGCGTCATTTGCCCAAATAACCGCGTCTGTGTACCACTGACCAACGGGAACGTCGATGAAAGCGTTTTCAGCATCACATGCGGGACGGCTTTCCATGTTGTAAAGCATCTGTACCAGCATTGCGCGTGTCAGTTTGCCGGAAGGAGCGAATTCGTTTTCGGAAACGCCGCTCATGATGCCTTTATCCACAACGTATTCCACGCCTTTGAAGAACCAGTCAGAAGAAGAAACGTCTGTGAAGTTCAGATCTGTGTTTTCTGTTGTTTCGTCGTCCTTATCTTCTTCTTTGTCTGTATCTTCTGTTGTCTTGCCTTCTTCTTTGAATGTTACAGTAACAGTTACGTCACAGTTTGCCATGCGGAAGGTGTATTTGTTGTCTTTGTCTTCTACTTTCTTTGCGTCGATTTTATCGCCTTCGTCGTCAACGATTTCGATTTTGTCAACTTCGTAGCCTTTGTCAGGTGTGATGGTCAGTGTGATCTTATCGTCTTCGTCTGCCCATGTGTCGCTGACAGAAACGTCACCGTTCTTGGAGTCGATGACTGTGATGTAGCCGTCGTAACGGTGAGAAGAACCGCCGCCGGAGGAAGTTCTATGCCATTTTGCTGTCAGTTCAACATTTTCTGTCACTGTATAAGGAGATTCAACAAGGTTATTTCCATTATACCATCCTTCAAAAGAATAATGAGAACGGCTAGGAGTAGGCAAGGTGATAGCTGTATTTTCACTGACTGTGTATACACTATCAGGTGTTGTACCATCGTTATATTTCAGTGTGATGGCGTACTGCGCTTCATCTGGAGTAGGGTTTACCTCGGTTACTTTATCACCGGGTTTAGCAGCCTTTAAGGCGTCTTCCAGACTTGTATAGTAGCTGAAAGGAGCTTCTGTATTGGAATTACTTTCCAGCTTGGCTTTTACTTCATCTGCCAGGTAGTCTTCATTGACAGGCTGAGCAAAGTTACCGCTGGTAACCTCAATCCCATTCTTTGCCGCTTCTTCAGTCGCTTTTGAGCTGTATTCAATAACACCGAAGGTACCATTCCCTTTTATATATAGTTTGTGTGTACTTGCGTTAGGACTGTCATATACAATACGTCCATTAATGGTGCCGGTATAACTTTCATCAAAAGTAACGGTGACGTTCGGATAATTACTGATACTGAACTGGCAGACATCGAAAGCGATATTGTTATCATCGGGTGTGATAATATCGGTATCTCCCTTGAAAGTGATGCTGCCGTTGTTGAAGCTCAGAGGCAAGTTCTGACTACCAGCTTGATTTTCTGCGTAAAAATGCATATCTTCCAAGGTCAGATTTGCGTAATTCTGAATAATACGGTAGATGGAAGTTGTTCCTTCTGCAATGCGGATGGTTCCGTTTTTGAAAGTAATGTCAGAATTTTTTAATAATTGGAAACCG
>CATZIM010000152.1 GCA_958420075.1 uncultured Clostridia bacterium
TTTGTTTTTAAACAGTATATAAGAGGTGGAAGAAGATGAGGGGATCAAAAGAAAAGATCAGATATTGCAGAATGTAAAGTGATGATGCGGAAAGTGTGGAAAGATGGATTTTTGTTTTGCACGGTGTTTGAGAATATAGGGTAAATGATATGATGAAAGTAATTGACCAAAAACTGAAAAACGTACAATGTTTAACGGGAAATCAATTGAAGCTCATTGCTTGTCTGTGTATGCTTGTTGACCATATCAGCAAAATTCCAATGATCACGTACATGGATAAACTGTTTTCTTTATCCCTTGAGGGGATGATATCACAAGAGCAGTTTTTTGCACTTCAGGATTTCCAAAGACGCGTTCTGTTTGGTATCGGTACCATCGCTTTTCCTTTGTTTCGTTTTTTATTGGCGGAAGGATTTTTGTATACCAGTAACCGGAAGCGATATATGGGTTCTATGCTTGTTTTTGCGATTATTTCAGAAATCCCGTTTGACATTGGATTTTTTCATGTATATTCCATGGAAGCAGGGACATTTCCCTTTTATTTTGCGTATCAGAATGTATTTTTTACATTATTTCTGGGTTTGGTATGTTTGACTGGTTTAGAGGCTGTTTCAAAGAGAAATCGCAATTCGGACAGAAAAGAAAAAGCAAAGGGGCTTTTGCTGCAAATAGGAATCATTGCCATAGTGGCATCTGTGGCAGAACTTTTGAAGTGCGATTATGGTGCACAAGGGATTGTATTCATATCCGGTTTCTATATTTTTCGGAAAAGCCATGTCTTGCAAGTAGTGATGTTCCTTGTTTTGTATATGGCTACAACAGGAAATCAGCCGCCAATTTATACGATGATTGCCGCGTTCTTGTTATTGATTTATAATGGGAAGCGTGGGAAATGGAAGGCGAAATATTTGTTTTACTGGTTTTATCCAATCCATATATTCGTTTTGTATGTTATCACCCAGTTATTTTTATCATGAATGAAAAGAGGGGGATATTATGAAAAATTGGCAAGTGCTCATTGGATTGATGGCTATTGCAATTGCTATCCTCATTAGCGGAATGCTTATTTCAAATGCGATTCAAGAGGCAAGCTCCAATATTCTGCAGGGATTTACTGCTTTGGGTGAGCTCATTAGATCGTCATAAACCAATGATCGCCAACGGAAAAATGGCTGCTAAGATGTCTTAGCAGCCATTTTAAGTGGAAATAATTTTCATTCTTCGATGCTTTGCGCAAAGAGTTTTACAGAGCTGCAGGAACCATCGTCGTTATAGATATAAATCTCATAGGTGCCTTTTGCGGTGTGACCGTAACCCTCGCCATGAAGTTGGGGATCGAAATGATCTATCATCAGGTTTTGTTTCGCTTCTAACCTTCCGCCGACTAATTTACAGCCGCAAGGATATTTCACCCGATAAATAAAACCATTGGAACCGGCATTTTCAATGTAAAATATCAGGTTTCCTGATTTGTGATAAAACTGATATCTGCCTTCGCCGATAAAGTCTGTTTCCATGCTTATAGATACACCGCCTGCTTGGGGATCACCAAGATTTTTCAGAGAGGTTGTATCGCTGGATGCAAAAGCAGTAACGGAAGAATGTGCCAAGAGGAAACTCAAAAGACAAGAGATAAAAAGCTTTGATTTCATAAAAATACCACCTTTCTGTCATGGATGCCCTTTCTATGACGATCATACCATTTACTACATGTGTAGTCAATATTTTGATGCTGTGGAAATGGGTATTTCTATAAGAAATGCAGATGGATTGGATGGACTTTTGCATGGGCAAAGGAAAATTGTGCGAGAAAGGGATAGATGGAAAAAGGAATCAAGGGATGTTTGAAATTTGGCAAAAACATGTATACCAATTTCTAAAGGGAAAGCTATGGTGTGAAAGACCGCATATATGGCAGGCAAATAAAGAGGAAAGAGAATGAAGAACGCAGAAAAGGCAAAAGAGGGGATTGTGTCAAAGATATGGTTCATAAAGTAGAGGCGAAAAAGGCTGATATCTACAGGGTTGTATCAGGATTTATACAAAAATGAGAAAAAATTATAAAAAAACACTTGCTTTTTTATTCCTTCTATGATATTATTATCAAGCAGTTTCGATTCGCGGCTGTGGCGGAACTGGCAGACGCACCAGACTCAAAATCTGGCGGTAGTGATATCGTGTGGGTTCGAGTCCCACCAGCCGCACTGAAGAAACCTTGAGAAATCAAGGTTTCTTTTTTTTCGTGTTGCATTACTTTTCAGCCATTGCGGGAGAGAGAGGGCTTTTGCGCGGAAACGGTGACAGCCTTCCAATGGATAGGAGAAATATCTGATAGAGCGGCAAAAATCCGCCCATCTATTTTTCTGGAGCAGTGGCAGCAAATGAGAAAAATATAAGGTGAATGACATCAAAATCCCCCTTCCTTTATGAATGGAAGGGGGATTTTTTGGTTTTATGATTTATTTTTCAAATATTCGTCAGCAAGTTTTGAAGCCTCTTTCAGCGCTTTTTGCTGGCGTTCCTGCAACGGAATCGGCTTTCAACAGATTGTCATAATCAGGTTCAGGGGGTTTTCCCGGCGGCAACATCATAAACGAGCACCACATTTTCATTCCCCATCATATTCGCGTAATCAGGAGAAGCCCAATACTGTCCATTGACGTAAACGATATTTCCATTGGAAATGCCTCGCAGCATGGTTTCCGGTGAACCATTGATCTTGAACCAACCATCAGGAACCCCGGGAACCCCGTGGGCGGCGGCGTCCAAGTGGTCATAGGCATTTTGGTATGTTTTCAGTTCCACGGTTTGGCTGGCACTATTCCAACCTACATTATAATCCAGATTTTCACCGATGAAGCGGGAAGGGATCATGGTGCGGCCATCAATGGTCTGGGCAGGTACATCCAGTGTTTTGGGTGCGCCATTGACATATGCTGTTGTGCTGCCGATGGTCATTTGGATGGTTGTGCCGTCTTTGGTGGTTGTGGCGGTCTGTGTCGCCGGATTCCACTGCACGGTGGCGCCCATGGCTTCAAACATGGCACGCATGGGAACCAGAATCCTGCCGTTGACATTGACAGGTGCGGCATCGGTTTGCACGGGAACACCGTCAATGGTCAGCTTCAAATCGCTTTTTTTGTTGTTCTGCACCGTTGGTGTTGGCGCTGTTTGGGTTTGCCCCTGACTTTCTCTGTATTCCTGATTGATCTGATTGATGTAATTCTGTGTCGCCAGCCCCACATCAGGTGTCATGACAGCAGCATACACATTTGTGGTGAATAAAGCAGAGATAGAAACAGTTAATAGTGTTTTAGAGATTTTCATACTATGCCCCCCTAGATTTTTTTGAGATACTTTTTGTTTTTATTGGAATTCCATATCACGCAGCATTACTGTTTAAGAAAAAGCTTCATTTACGTTTTCCGCATAGCTGACCAGACCGCCTGTGATGGCATCGGCTAAGTCATTATCCGGCACGATGAGCCAATTGTTTTCGCCTTTGACCAGAGAAATATCCACTTCTTTGGTGTAAGTCGTGTCTTTGTTGTTGGCAATGGCGGAAATCATAGCTTCTGTGGACTTTTGTTCCAATTCTTCGTCAGACAATCCTGCAAAAGCAAGCGGAATCATTTCAGAGATCGCTTTACTCATGGCATTTGCCATATCCACGTTTGTGATGGATACTTTGACTGTTGCAGTGTCCCCTTCTTCTGTGGAAGAAAGGATTTCAAAAGTCAGGTTTTCCACAAAAGCTTTGCCGGTTTCTTCATTTTCCAAATCAGAAATGGCGTCGTCCGCGGTTTCCGTTGTTTCACTGGTATCATTGGTATATTTATCAATGGTTTCCAGATCGAGGCTTTGGAAGGCTGTCAGATAGTTGGTGACAGCGGTTTCCGGAGATTCCCCGCCGGAGCAGCCAACAAAGGCAAATACCATTGCCAAAGTTGTCAAGAAAGCAAGAAATTTTTTCAGCATATACATTCCCCCCTGAATGGCTGCCGCATGATATGGAATTGCACACAATGTGATGTTTGCAAAGAAAAATATTCAGTTTTTATGGAAAGATTTATCCGCTTCTTCCGACAGCAGGGCGGAGGATTCCGGGTCTTGGACAGGGTCTGTATATTTTGACAGTTCCGCCAGTTCCTGCAGCCTTTCGATGGCGACTTTTTTTCCTATATCATTTAATTTTCTATACTGATCGAGTAATTCCTTCTCATTTTCTTTGATATTTGACACAACAGACAAAACGCTGGTGCGTTCCTCGGTCAAGGAGTAGCCCGGCAGACCCAGCAGATAATCGGCTGAAGTGTTCAGCGCCGCGGCAATCAAGTTCAGATCCTGCTGAGAAGGGAACAGCGTTGATTTTTCAAAAGCATCGATGATGTCCGCGGGGATCTCGGTTTTCGCCGCCAGTTCTTCCGCTGACAGGTGACAAAGTTCCCTTTGCATCTGGATGTTGCTGCCCACAAGCCGGATATAGAGATTTCCGTCGAACAGATGGGTACCTGGAATGGGTTCCCCAAAAACTTCCGTGATCTTTGAAAGCATCCCTTCACTGAAAGGGTATTTCCCATTTTCATAAGCGTCGTAAACATCAGCTGGGATATGCAGCTGAGAAGCCATTTCCTCTTTGGAAATGTTTTTTTGGATTCTGAAAACCTTGATCTTTTCTGGCGGAAGCAATTCCTGCGGGATCAGATCCTGATCTTCCCAGCCCATGAGATAGGCGGGAGAAACATGACACAATGCCGCAATGGCTTCTATTTTGCTGGATGGGATATTGGTGATGATATCATTTTCGTATTTGTATAACGTCTGCTTGGAAACATGGATGCAGTCGGCAAAATCGACCTGACTCATATGCATTTTCTGTGTTCTCAGTTCTTTGATTCGTTTTCCGATGGTTTGTTCTTTTTCTGGCATATGTCACACTCCTTTGTCAGTGGTAACTTCATAATAACACAAAAATGTGCGTTAGGCAAGAAAAAATATCTTGACAAGTTACCAAAATGTGCTATTATAATGGTAACTTCGTAAGATACGTCAAAGGGGGTGATGGATTGATACGTACAGACAAACTGCGGGGTATCATGGCCGAGAAGGGCTATTCTCAAAAAGATATGGCAGCATTCATTGGAGTGACGCCAAAAACATTTTACCGGAAAATGAAGAACGGTGTTTTTGACAGTGATGAAATACAGGTCATGATGGAAAAACTGAAAATGGA
>CATZIM010000153.1 GCA_958420075.1 uncultured Clostridia bacterium
TGCAGAGAACTGGGGCTGGAAGTACCTGCTGCCGATTTGACAGAATGGGAGGAAACCGTCAAACGTATCAAAGAAAGACCATATCATGTTCGTATTGGATTGGTAGGAAAATACGTGCAGCTCCACGACGCATATCTTTCTGTAGCAGAAGCACTGCGTCATGCAGGTTATGCTTGGAACACCCATGTGGACATCCAGTGGATTGATGCAGAAGAAATCACCAAAGAAAATGCGGAAGACAAGCTTTCTGGTCTGGATGGCATCATTGTTCCCGGCGGGTTTGGTGACCGCGGTATTTCCGGCATGATTGAAGCAGCTCGTGTAGCGCGGGAAAAACAAATTCCTTACTTTGGCATTTGTCTGGGCATGCAGATTGCAGTCATTGAATTTGCAAGAAACGTAGCCGGACTTACACAGGCGAATTCTGGGGAATTTGATCCTGATTGTACTCAGAAAGTTATTGACTTTATGCTGGGACAAAGTGATGAGATTGCCAAAGGCGGTACACTGCGTCTGGGTGCATATCCTTGTATCATTCAGCCGGACACATTGATGGAAAAATGTTATGGCAAAAGAGAGATACAGGAACGTCATCGCCATCGTTATGAATATCAGAATCAATACCGGGAAACACTGGAAAATGCAGGACTGATTTGCAGCGGTATTTCTCCTGACGGAAATCTGGTGGAAGCGGTAGAGTGGAAAGACCATCCATTTTTCATTGGTGTCCAGTATCATCCGGAATTCAAGAGCCGTCCCAACCGTCCACATCCGCTGTTTTATGGATTTGTCGGCGCAGCTTTTGCACTTTCTCAGAAAAAAGATTGATTTCGTTTTATGGACATGCAATATGGGAAGAAAGGAGCACATATGATTAGAACGTATGACAGAAAATTGATTATAGAAGATGGCAGCCAGTATTATGGTTATGGCTTTGGCGCAGATACAGACAAAGTATTTGAATTGGTGTTCCATACAGGTGTCATTGGGTATCAGGAAATTTTTTCTGACCCGTCTTATACCTATCAGGGTGTTGTGATGACATATCCTTTGATCGGGAACTATGGCATGGCAGCGGATGATTACGAAACATTCCATCCGACCATTGGCGCTATGATTGTGCGAGAATATGAAGATCATCCTTCCAATTTCCGTGCAGAAGCAACACTGTCTGAAATGATGAAAAAGTTTGATGTGCCGGGGATTTCCGGCATTGATACCAGAAAACTGACAAGATCTATTCGAGATTTTGGCAGCAGAAAAGCATTGATTACAAGCGTAGATACTCCTTTGGAAAAAGGTCTGGAAATCTTAAAAGAAACCACCATTCCCGGAAATATGGCAGAAGTCGTAAGCTGTAAGGAAAGATGGGAATATGAAACAGAAGAACCGAAATTCCATATTGTAGCTGTTGATTTCGGTATCAAACATAGTATTTTGAAGGCATGGAAAAAGAGAGGATGTCATGTGACTATTGTTCCTTGGAACACAACGGCTGAGGAAATTCGCAGACTCCAGCCGGACGGCGTATTCCTTTCCAATGGACCTGGTGACCCTGCCGCAGTACAGCCTGCCATTGAAATGATTCAGCAGCTGCGGGGAAGTTTGCCAATGTTTGGCATTTGCCTGGGACATCAGCTCATTGCCCTGTCTTATGGTGCAAAAACTTATAAAATGAAATTTGGTCACCATGGCGGTAACCACGCTGTGAAAAATCTGGAAACAGGCAAAATTGAGATCACTTCTCAGAACCATTCCTATGCGGTGGATGAAAGCAGTCTGAAAGGCACAGACTTGACCATTACACATATCAATCTGTTGGATAAAACCGTAGAAGGTGTGGCATGCGAAAAAGATCGTATCTACAGCGTGCAGTATCATCCGGAAAGTGCACCCGGTCCACAGGACAGCGGATATTTGTTTGACCGTTTTATGCAGATGATGAAGGAGGGAAAGGCACATGCCGAAAAGAACTGATATTCATAAAATTATGGTCATTGGCTCCGGTCCCATTGTCATTGGACAGGCTGCGGAGTTTGACTATGCGGGCACACAGGCATGTCTTGCCCTGAAAGAAGAAGGCTATGAAGTGGTGCTCTGCAATTCCAATCCGGCTACCATTATGACAGATACCACCATTGCGGATAAAGTTTATATGGAAGCTTTGACACTGGAATATGTGGCAAAGATCGTACGTCATGAAAGACCTGATGCCATTTTACCGGGTATTGGCGGACAGACAGGTCTGAACCTTGCTATGCAGTTGGAGAAAAAAGGAATTTTGCAGGAGTGTCAGGTAGAACTTTTGGGCACCAGCAGTGACAGCATTCGTCAGGCAGAGGACAGAGAAGAATTCAAAGAACTCTGCGAAAGACTGGGAGAACCTGTATTGCCTTCCGGCATTGCGGATTCCATCGAAACAGGTCTGGAAATTGCTGAATCCATTGGTTACCCTGTTGTATTGCGTCCCGCTTTTACATTGGGCGGTACTGGCGGCGGTTTTGCTGACGATGAACAGGGCTTCCGTGAATTGATGAAAAACGCTTTGTCTTTGTCACCTACCCATCAGGTTCTGGTAGAAAAAAGCATTAAGGGCTATAAAGAAATCGAGTACGAAGTCATCCGTGATAAAAATGATACAGCTATCACTGTATGTAATATGGAAAACTTAGACCCCGTTGGTATCCATACAGGGGATTCCATTGTTGTGTGTCCTTCTCAAACTTTGACAGATAAAGAATATCAGATGCTGAGAAACAGCGCCTTGAAGATTATTCGTGCTCTCAAGATTGAAGGCGGATGCAACGTACAGTTTGCATTAGATCCACATTCTTTCCAATATTATTTGATCGAGGTTAATCCACGCGTTTCCCGTTCTTCCGCATTGGCTTCCAAAGCCAGTGGTTATCCCATTGCCAGAGTTTCCGCAAAAATCGGCGTTGGTATGACATTGGATGAAATTCCTCTTGCTAATACGCCTGCGGCATTTGAACCAGCATTGGACTATGTAGTCACAAAAATGCCGGGATTCCCATTCTATAAATTTGCTGATGCGGATAATCGTTTGGGAACACAGATGAAAGCCACCGGTGAAGTTATGGGCATCGGCAGAACCATTGAAGAAAGTTTGCTGAAAGCCATCCGTTCTTTGGAAATTGGTGTAAACCATTTGCATATGGCGAAATTTGATGGCCAAAGTCAGGAAGAATTGATGGAATACATTCCTAAGGGAACAGATGACAGAATTTATGCCATTGCGGAATTGCTGCGTCAGGGATGTGCGCCGGAAAAAATTGCGGAAGCAACAAAAATTGATATTTTCTTCATTCGCAAATTGCAGAACATCATTTTTGAAGAGAATGAATTGAAGGAACATCTAAGGGATGAAGCGGCTTTGTATGCCGCTAAGAAAATGGGCTTTTCCGATGCTGCCATTGCAAAGCTGTGGCAGATGGAAGAAGAGGAAGTGTTCCAGATGCGTCAGAAAGCAGGCATTGTTCCTCATTATAAAATGATCGACAGTTGTGCAGCGGAATTTGACAGCTATATTCCTTATTTCTACGCAACTTATGAGGATGAAAACGAATCTGTCGTATCAGACCGGAAGAAGATATTGGTATTGGGTTCTGGTCCCATTCGTATCGGTCAGGGGGTAGAGTTTGACTATTCCACTGTTCATGCGGTAAAAACCATTCAGGAAGCGGGCTATGAAGCCATCATCATCAATAATAACCCGGAAACTGTTTCTACAGACTATACTACTTCCGATAAATTGTACTTTGAACCTTTGTGCGTGGAAGATGTTATGAATGTCATTGCACTGGAAAAACCGGAAGGGGTCATTGCTTCTCTGGGTGGACAGACTGCTGTCAATTTGGCAGAACCTCTCCAAAAAAGAGGTGTGCCTATCATTGGTACAGATAGTGTTGCCATTGAACGGGCAGAAAACAGAGAATCCTTTGAAGCGCTGCTGGAAAAACTGGAAATTCCTCAGCCCAAAGGGAAAGCAGTTACAAATATTGAAGATGGTGTTGCCGCTGCTGCGGAAATTGGTTATCCTGTTTTGGTTAGACCAAGCTTTGTACTGGGCGGCAGAGCTATGCAGATTGTGGCAAATGAACCACAGCTGCGCCGCTATCTGGAAACAGCAGTAGAAGTGGATAAGGATAAACCTGTATTGGTTGACAAATATATCCAGGGCAAAGAAGTGGAAGTGGATGCCATTTGTGATGGTACCCGCGTATTCGTTCCAGGTATTATGGAGCTGGTAGAACGTACGGGGGTACACTCTGGTGACTCCATTAGTGTATATCCACCTTTCGGTATCTCTGATAAGGTAAAAGGCGTGATTCTGGGATATGCGAAAAAACTGGGGTTAGGTATTGGCATCAAAGGTCTGTTCAATATCCAGTTCATTGTGGATGGTAATGATGATGTATATATTATTGAAGTAAATCCTCGTTCCTCCCGTACAGTACCTTTCCTTTCCAAAGCAACAGGCTATCCGCTGGCGGATATTGCTACGAGAGTCATGTTGGGTATTTCTTTGGAAGAGCAGGGCATTTGCCAGCTGTATCCCGATGAGAAAAAGCGTTGGTATGTAAAAGCACCAGCATTCTCTTTCTCCAAACTGCACGGTATGGATGCTTATCTGTCACCAGAAATGAAATCCACAGGGGAAGCCATTGGTTATGATGCCAAACTCCATCGGGCAATGTATAAAGCAATGGTGGCTTCTGGGATGCATTTGCAGAATTACGGCACTGTGCTGGTTTCATTGGCAGATGCGGATAAAGAAGAAGGTCTGCCTTTGATCCGTCGTTTCTATCAGATGGGATTCAATCTGGAAGCTACAAAAGGCACTGCTGATTTCCTGAAACAGCACGGTATTCGTACACATGCACTCCACAAACCCAGTGAAGGCAGTGATGAGGTGCTGAGGTCTATCCGTTCCGGTTATGTCAGCTATGTAATCAATACCAGATCTATTACTGCAGGCACACAAGATGCAGATGGTATTGCAATCAGAGCTTGTGCCTGCGAAAATAACGTGACAGTGTTGACAGCACTGGATACAGTAAAAGTTTTGTTAGATGTATTGGAAGAAACGACTATGAAAATCTCAACAATTAATGCCTGAAATCGTTTTTTCCAATATTATCATATTTTCCATCAAGCAAAAAAGGAAGATCACAAAAGATCTTCCTTTTTTGTTGCAAAAATCATAAAG
>CATZIM010000154.1 GCA_958420075.1 uncultured Clostridia bacterium
TCCACTGCCAAAATACTGCCATTTCAATCTCGGTCTTTCACGGAGTGCTGCAGAGCTCAACAGTGTCAAAATTCGGATTGGTCCCTGCTCTAGAGGATTGCTGAAACAGAAGTATACAGCAGGTACTTCATCTCCTGCCAAACGGATCGGACTGTATCCTCGCAAAGATTGGAAACAGTTTTTTGCAGTACTTAACTGATGAACGCCATTGTTTTCTTCATATAAATATTGCGGGGACAATCCCTTGCCTTGATATTCATAGGAAAAATATGTTTCTGAAAGCATAGGTACAATGTACTGTCCTTTTGTTTTAAATCTGTTATCCAGATTCACGATTCTGGCTCTGATACATCTGCTTTCTACAGAATTGACGATCACTGGTGCCATATCTTGCGGGCAGAAAAAACGCAGTATCTTTTTCTGACGACCTGTGCCAGCAATGGGGCTAAAGACTTCATCATATCGGTTATCATCGAAAAGACGTACCCAACCTGTACCATTGAAATATTCCCAAAGAACTCTGGTAATGGAAATATCATATTCCGGGTCAACTCGTACAGCACTTCTGGGCATGATAAGCCGCCAGTCAATAGCAGTTTTGTCTGTTAGGTTCAAAGGAATTTTGGTAAAATCCAGCAGAAAAGACATGGTAATCTCTGAACCTTTTTTACTGAATACGTCATCACAGGAAAAGTATACTTCTTCATAAATGGAAAGTTCTTCTCCAAATGGGGAATAGTATCCATGAGAGTCTACATCTGTTCCAGCCGCATAAATGGCTTGAGGTGCGATCATTGCAGCCCTGCTTTTCAGTCGAATCTCTCCAATGGACATGCGATCAAAGAATTTGCCGTTTTCAGTTTCATATCGAATCCAAAATTGACGAATGCCGTCGATTTCCTGTTCACACCATGGCACCTGCCCATTTGCTTTTACAAAAAGAAGTTTTCCATCTTCCATATTGCATTGTGCAAAGGGTTCAAATCCTTCTTCAGTAGAGTAGTAAAACTTTCCGCTGGAAACTAATAAACGCAAAATCCCTTCGGAAACCGTGTGTCCGTCCACCGTATAAAGAGCAGCCTCTACTTCTCCGCCTTGAGAAATATCAAACAGGGAATCATGTCCGATCATAAAAACATGGTGCTGTAGATTTTCTCCATCAAAACCAAAAAGACAGAACTTTTTTTCTTCCGTTTCATCCCAGAGTTTTCCGAAGTAATCCAGTTTGTCATTGCTTTCGTAGATTGCCTCAAGGGTTGTCGGAGCAACAAAAACATCTTCACGTGTTTCCACCGGAATAATGTCCCCTGCATTATCAGTGACATCCGTTGTTAAACGTGTTCCTGCGGGCAGCTCGGTTCCCTGAACTTCGTCATTTACCACCCGAAAAGATACATAGCCATAGGCAGGCTGTTCCGGTTCCAAGGAAGCATGCAGATTGTTAAAATAATCCGTGCGCCACTTCAAAGGAAGTTCGCTGTATCTATGCAGGGTATCTGCCTGCATATCAGCAAATATCATGCCCAAAGTGGTACCAATATCGGGATTTTCCTGATCAAATCTCCAATGAGGTGTATAAGACACAGATAATTCCTTAATGGAACGAATCAAATCTTCTTTGCTAAGATTATGTATCATGGGTATTTTATCCATCTGCATACCTCCTTTCTACTATAATTCAATGCCTTCGTTCATGAAGAACGGAAATACCAAGTTATAGGGATTGTTTGTAGAACGAACAACATAGGAAATGGAAATGATCGCTTTTCCTGTTTCTGTCATACTTTGGGAAACCTCCACAGAAATATCCCGGATTCTAGGTTCCCACTGAATCAGCGCTTCTTTTACAGATTTTTCCATCTGTGATATTGTTGTATAATCCAGTGTTGCGAAGGCAAAGTCATGAATGCCGCATCCGAATTCCGGACGCATAAGACGCTCCCCTTTTTTGGTCATCAAAATAATATAAATGGCTTCTTTGATATCATCTTCATAGGAGGAAGTGCGAAATCTTCCTGTCGCAGGATCTACCATTACTGGAAATCCCAATCCTGTTCCTAGGAACTCTTTACCGTATTTTTCATCCTCCATCATTTCCGCCTCCTTAATTTATTTTGACCATGCTGCCCTTTACTTCTGTAATACCACTGGATTTAATCTTTAGAGAGCCGCTAGCATTGACTTCAGCAGTTGTTCCCTTAATGCTCACGGACTGCCCATTGACTTTAAAGCTCTGTTTTGCCTTGATATCCACCGAGCCTACATTGACAGTTTCCTTGCTGCTGTCAAGAGTTACCAACACGGAGCCATTGACTTTCAGTTCGATTTTTTTGCTTGCATCCAGAGAAATACAACCGTTTTTTGCATCCAGCGTAATGCTGTTTTTGTTATCTTTATCTTGAATGACGACTTTGCTTTTTTCGTCATAAATGCCGATTTTCATACCTCCAGGTGTGGTAATTTCAATGGATTGTTTTTTATCTTCATCGGATAAAAGAACCTGACTTCCGCCTTTTGTTTTAATGGTTTTATTGAAATTCTTTTTTTCTGGAATCCCTTTTGGAATGGGGCTTTGTTTGTTCCACAAAGAGCCGATGACAACAGGCTTGTCCCAATTGCCCAATATGAACGCCACCAGCACTTCCGAACCAATTTCCGGAAGGAAATATGCACCATGCTCTTTTCCCGCATAAAACGACGCTACAGGAATCCAGCCGCTTTTGTTTTTTCCTGTTTCTCCTGCGCTATATTCCACTTTCACCATGCCGGGATATTTTTCGTTATAATTTTCCAAAACGATACCTGAAACCAACCCTGGCGCTTTAGAAGGCTCCTTTTCGGTTTTCAGCAGTTCATCAAAAAAATCCATCAATCCCATCCTTCCGTGGTAAAGCTTGTCAAAAATCCATTGTAATTGATCGTATGGGTAACATCTATAATGTAAAATTTCTTGTTGATCAGACTGTCTACACCTGATATTTTTATAAATCTTCCAGGTACAATCTCCGGAAGTCCAATGCAGGTACCGGATGCTTTTTTATTTTCGTTTTTTGCTTTCATTGCCATACTCTTTGCGGCATCTGCCACATCAGTCTGCGTTTTGCAATCAGAAAGGGCAACAACTTCAACCCCTGCTTTTATGACATCCGACTGTTTATCTCCGCTTTTTGCCGCCGCAGAACCGATCAGATGTGTTTGCGTATCAGGATTGTATCCATGTACTTCAAAAACTTTGTTCAGATAGTTCAGACTACGATTGAAATTCTTCAATCCGTTGTTGATACCTAAAGTGATGACTGGTGATGTTACACTTCTGGGTTTACGAAAGTATGCTTTATCCGCTACGATAAAAAATTCGCGGTCAACACGTCCTGCTTGAATCAGTTTTTTGGTAATGAAATCATAATCAGATTCTCTTTGAGATACCACATCTTCCAGTTTATCATTGGTATCGTCGCACTTTAATGAGCAAAGAGCCGCATATCTAGACATAATGGTCTTTACTATATCAGAATAATTGGGCTTGCTGTAAAGCGCATAGGGCTTGTTATCTGTCATCATCAGCCGTCTTGCATCCATGGCGGTAATGGTAAAGAAAATACCATTTTCCACATCAAACCGGACATCTACCGAGGCAATAAACCCCTTAAATACTTCAGTGGTTGAAGACATATAGCCAACTTTTACCGTAACGACTTTACCTGGAATGACCTTATCTTTTAACGTACTGTTGAAGCTGCTTTTTTCATAATCATATCCGCTGTTAATGGTAAAAGACGCACTGCCCGCGTTTTCCGTAGATAATTTAATCTGCACCTGTTCAACAGAAATCCCCTTCTGTTCCAACAGTGAAAGTCCACCAATATTCAGTTCTACCTTTGGTGTTGTAAAATCCTGATATTTTTCCCGCAGCTGTGCATAAGTATAACTGCTGTCCATTAATCCCATGGTTCTGTCACCTTTTTCTCTTTATTGCAATGCCGGGATTTTCAGTACTTGTCCCGGATATATTTGCAGTGGATTGAGCAGTCCATTTGCTTTTGCAATCACACGCCATTTTTCACAATCCCCATATTCTTCATAAGCCATGCTCCATAGGCTTGAGCCTTCCAAAACCGTTCTGTATTTCGTACGGTCAGGGGATTCAAAAGGTTCTGATTTTTTAGTCAATCCTTCTTCCTGAGCCTCTTTGATGGTTAAGTCCAGTTTTCCGCGAATGGGCTTGCCAAAAGGGTCAAACATGGTGAAGGTTTCTGTAACAGAAGTGATTACGCCTTTGAAATTCAGATTTCCCCATACAAAAGCCACCAGAGGTGGTTTATGATCGCTGCCGGAAACCTGCACAGCGGAAGTGATTTTCTTCATTGTATCTGTTACTGGTTTCACAGAACCGCTTTTTTTAGAAGGACTTTTCAGAGCATCTCTAAGACTGGATGCACGCCCCACTTCTCCTTCACTGTCAAAGAATAATGTAGTTGTAAATTCCTTCTGGGCACCGGATAAAAAAATCATTCTGGATACATCAGTACCAATGGAATGATCTTCTTTGTAGTTTGCAGAACTTTTGATGGTATATTGAGAGGGATTAAACGCACATTCCACGTCTTCGACACTTTTGCCGTTATTTTTGTATATTTTGATGATGGCTTTTTTTAAAGTGCTCATATAGAATTTCCCTCCTTTTTAAAGTCCACGCCGCATTTTTTCTAAACGAAGCTGACTTTGCATCTGATTCATGATTTTTTCTGTAACAATGGAAATGTCTGTGATATTCAGCATCTGTTTTTGTGTAGAGCGGATTTTTTCAATTTCTTTTTGCTGCACATCCAGACGCCGCATCAGTTCCAGTACTGTTTTATTGTCTGCCTGTTCTGGTTCCTGACTGCGCGTTCTTGTAATGATATCGTGCACCTCTGCCTGCATGGCTTTTTTTGCTTCCAATACCACTTCCGGTATTTTGGGAGGTGTCTGCAGCATTGCACTACCCTGACTTTTTTTCACAATAACCATTTGGGCTGTACCATAAGAATCCGGCTGTAAAAGCGTATTTTCCGGCACATCCTGATTCATAACACCGGAAAAATGATGTACTGTTTGCAGTGAAGTGCCATTGTTTACAATATGATTTTGCAAATTTGCTGCCCGACTTAAATCAGCACTTTTTTCTGCAGCATTCCTTTTCTGCAATATGTTCATAGGA
>CATZIM010000155.1 GCA_958420075.1 uncultured Clostridia bacterium
TGATGGTTGCCATATATAATAAAAATTGCTTGATTACAATGGATTTTTTAAACATAAGCATTCCTCCGAAAAGAAAACATCAGAAAAACATCCCAAAAAACAAAATTCATGTTATAATAAAATAGGAATGTTTTTACAAAAGACTTCCTCATTATGAAGAAAGGAGTGGCAGATGTTTCTGCCGTATGTACCATGAACAATCAACGACCAAATCCGCCCAGAAAGAATATCAAACTGGCAGACCTTGTTCTGTTTGCTGTTGCCATCTTTCTGATCTTTATGACACCCTGGGGCAACACAAACAGTTATCATCGCCTGATGCTGTTTTTGTATGTAGTTTGTGTTCTGCTTCGTTTCAGCAATATCCGCAAACAGAAAATGCGGGAATTTGAGCACAAACGCAAAATGGAAGAACGTGCTGCCATGCAGAAGGCTGCCGAACAGCTTCCTGGCGACCACACAGCAGAAGCCGCTCCTGCAGATGCTCTGCCTGCACAGACTGCACCTGTGCTTCCGGAAAACACTGCTGAAGAAAATCAGACAGAACCCAAAAACGAATAAAATACTGGATATGTAAGGAATCAGCCGCCCAAACAGCGGCTGATTTTTTTATGTATTCTTCTTTACTTCGGGCCGAATTTGTAACCCACGCTCCAAACAGTACGAATGCCCCATTCATCGTCCTGATTGAGCTTTTCACGGATTCGTTTTACGTGAACATCCACGGTACGGGTATCTCCCGCATATTCATAGCCCCAGATACGGTCTAACAGCTGCTCTCTGGTAAACACCCGTTTGGGGTTAGACGCCAGAAAATGAAGGAGTTCAAATTCCTTGGGCGGGAAATCCACACTTTTTCCATGATAAGTTACTGTGTAATTGGACAGATTGATTTCCAGATTTGGATAACGCAGTACCTGTCCGTCATCTTCCTCTTCTTTTGCACTGCCAGCTTCATAACGGCGGAGTACCGCCTTTACTCTAGCCACCAGTTCTTTTGCATCGAAGGGTTTGACGATATAATCATCTGCCCCCAATTCCAGCCCCAGCACTTTATCAAATGTTTCCCCTTTTGCTGTCAGCATAATGATAGGGACTTTGCTTGTTTTCCGCACTTCCCGGCAGACCTGATAGCCATCCATGCCCGGCAGCATCAGATCCAGCAAAATCAAATCCGGCTGGTAAGTGGTCACCGCTTCCAACGCCTTTTTGCCGTCGTAAACCTCCTGTGTATCATAACCATCTTTCATCAGATACAGAGAAATCAACTCTGCAATATGCTGATCGTCGTCTACTACCAGAATTTTCTGTTTCTCACTCACGGCATTCATCTCCTTTATACCCTCGCCTTTTACTTCAGTTCTACAACCGTTACGCCGGCATCCCCTTCGCCAAAAGTACCAGGACGCTGGCTTTTTACATGAGGATTGGTACGCAGATATTTCTGCACGCCGGCACGGAGAGCGCCGGTGCCTTTCCCATGGATAATGATAATCTGTTTCAAACCAGACAGATACGCATCATCGATATATTTATCAATATTCACAATGGCTTCATCTACCAGCTGACCGCGGCAGTCGATTTCCGCAGAAATAAACTGGCTCTTTTTCGCTTTTGCCCGCACATTGGTCTGTCTGGGCTTTTGTTCTTTTGGCTGTGGCGTATCATCCAGCATCAATTCCGCCAAAGGTACTTTCACCTTCATGATACCCATCTGTACCATAACGTCTTTATTCTTATCCGGCGCAGAAAGGGCTACACCATTCTGGTCGAAGGAAATGACATAAACTCTGTCCCCTGCCTGCAATTTTTCAGGCGGCTTGTGGGTAGGTTTCACCTTTTTGGACTTGAGGAAGTCTTCCTGCACGGAAGAAAGCTTTTCTTTCAGTTTGGCTCTGTTTTCCAGTGCCTTCTGCTGATTTTTCTGCTTTGCTTCCCGGTTCATTTCCTTGATGATCTGGTCGGCTTCTTCTTTGGCCTGTGCATAAATCTGTTTTGCTTCTTCTCTTGCCTTCTGGAGAATCTTTTCTTTCTGTTCTCTTGTTTTCTCCTTCTGGCGTTCCACTTCTTTTTTCAGGCTTTCCGCTTCTCTGCGGTACTGTTCTGCACGTTCCTGCTCGAAAGCCACGCTTTTCTTACTGATTTCCAGGTCTGTGATGACATCTTCAAAACGTGCTTCATCATGGGAAATGAATTCTCTTGCGCTATCGATGATATAATCCTGCAAGCCCAGACGTTTGGAAATGGCAAAAGCGTTACTTTTCCCGGGAATCCCAATGAGCAGACGATAGGTAGGACGCAGGGTTTCCACATCGAATTCACAGCAGGCATTTTCCACCCCTTCTGTGGACAAGGCATATACCTTCAATTCGCTGTAATGAGTGGTAACAGCGGTACGAATCTTCCGGTCATGGAGATAAGAAATAATTGCCATAGCCAGTGCCGCACCTTCCGTAGGGTCTGTACCTGCTCCCAATTCATCGAAAAGCACCAGAGAACTGTCTGTCACATCTTCCAGAATTTTGACGATATTTGTCATATGTGCGGAGAAAGTACTCAGGCTCTGCTCAATGCTCTGTTCATCCCCAATGTCCGCGAAAACTTCATCAAACACTGCCAACTGGGAATGGTCGTTGGCAGGAATATGCAGCCCTGCCTGCCCCATGAGGGAGAACAAGCCCAATGTTTTCAATGCAACGGTTTTACCACCAGTGTTAGGACCAGTGATGAGCAGTGTGGTAAATTCTTTTCCCAGATAAATATTAATAGGCACGACGGTTTTCTTATCCAGCAGAGGATGTCTGCCTTTCTGGATATTCACATAGCCTTTTGTATTGAACAGGGGCTGTGTGCCATCCATAGACAGGGACAACTGTGCCTTTGCGAAAATGAAGTCCAGCTGTGTCAGCAGTTCCAGGTTTGCGCTAAGCTGTGCTTCATTCTGAATGACCATAATAGACAGACTGGTGAGGATTTTTTCGATTTCCTCACGTTCTTTCGCCTGCAACTCTTTGATTTTGTTGTTCAGCTGTACCACGCTCAAAGGTTCCATAAATACGGTAGAACCAGTGTTGGACTGGTCGTGTACCATACCGGGGAACACACTGCGGTATTCGCTCTTGACAGGCACACAATATCTGTCATTTCTGATGGTGATGACAAAATCCTGGAGCATATTCCGATATGCGGAAGAAGAAATAACCCCATTCAGGTGGTCTTTCACCCTGTCATTGGAAATCTTGATTTCTTTGCGGACGCTTTTCAGTCCTGAACTAGCATCGTCAGCGATTTCCGTTTCAGACACAATACATCTGGTGATTTCATTTTCCAGATTGGGAATCAGTGTCAGCAGTTCAAAATATTCGTCCAGACGTTCATAAGTTTCCGCCTTATTTTCATTTTTAGAATAATTTTTCGCCTTACGGCAAACGTAGAGAAATTCCCCGATGTGCATCAATTCGGGAATGGACAGAGTACCGCCCATTTCTGCCCGTTTCAGCTGGGGACGAATTTCCCGAAAACCGCCGAAGGAAGGGCTGCCCTTCCGCAGCACCATGCTCACCGCTTCGGTGGTTTCCTGCTGACGCAGCACGATTTCCGACATGGAAACAGAAGGCTGCAAGTGGTGCGCCATTTCCTTTGCCATAGGGGAAACGGCAAATCCCGCCAGCATATTTATGATTTTATCGTATTCCAAAATACGCAATGCTTTTTCGTTCATTCCATTACCTCAATCTATACTATGCCCCTCATGGGACTGTTTTCTGACATACAAATAAGGCAGCTTACCGCCGCTTATTTTGTTATTATACCATCGGATCAGCCAAAATACATCGACTTTTCCGAGAAATTCACAGAAATGTTACATTTCCGCCGAAACAAAAACGGAAGAATCCACCGCTTGGGCAGAATTCTTCCGTCTAATTTCTCTTTTTGGGAATTATTTCCAGAATTCGAATTCCATATCGTAAATACGAACGGTATCGCCTTCCTGAATGCCTTTTTCCTCCAATGCTTCGATGATGCCTTTTTCTTTCAGATAACGCTGGAAGAAAGCGAAGCCTTTTTCTGTATCGATATTGGTATAGCCGATCATCTTTTCGACGCCCACACCTCTTACCACATAAACTTCGTCTTCGACTTCGATGGTGAAAGGTTCCTGATCCACTGCCACTTCGTCGTATTCTTCATATTCTTCTTCAAATACGATGTCTTCAGGATAGTTTTTCAGGATTTCCGCTACTTTTGTCAGCAGTTCATCCAGACCTTTGTTGGTTGCTGCGGAAATGGGGAATACTTCGAAGCCTTCTTTTTCGTAGGCTTCTTTCAGGCGTTCCACATTTTCTTCGGAACCGGGAATGTCTGTTTTGTTCGCTGCGATAACCTGAGGGCGTTTCATCAGTTCGGGATTGTATGCTTCCAGTTCCTGATTGATCTTACGCACATTTTCCACAGGGTCGTCACCTTCCACGCCAGCCGCGTCTACCACATGGATAAACACTTTGGTACGTTCCACATGACGCAGGAAAGCGTGTCCCAGACCAACGCCTTCGCTGGCGCCTTCTACCAGACCGGGAATATCCGCCAGTACAAAGGAATCGCCATATTTGCCTTCTACCACGCCCAGATTGGGAGCCAGTGTGGTAAAGTGATAGTTTGCGATTTTAGGGTTTGCGTTTGTTACCATGGACAGCAGTGTGGATTTGCCAACGTTGGGGAAACCAATGAGACCAACGTCCGCAATCAGTTTCAGTTCCAGAATGACGTCATATTCTTTTGCCACTCTGCCGGGTTCCGCATAACGGGGTGCCTGTCTGGTGGGTGTTGCGAAGTGCTGATTGCCCTTACCGCCTTTACCGCCGTGAATCAGGATTTTTTCTTCCCCGTGTTTGGTAATGTCCGCCATGATTTTACCGCTTTCCGCTTCACGGATAACCGTACCAACAGGCACTTTGATGACAACGCTTTCGCCGTCTTTACCAAAACAGTTGCGTTTGCCGCCGTCCTGACCGTTGCCTGCCTTGAACATTCTCTTATAACGGAAGTCCATAAGGGTACCCATGCTTTCGTCCCCTACAAAAATAACGTCGCCGCCTCTGCCGCCGTCGCCGCCATCATTGCTGGATCAGGTGAACCTGGAGGTGAAGGATGGC
>CATZIM010000156.1 GCA_958420075.1 uncultured Clostridia bacterium
CAGTTCCAGATAGTAGTCCAGCACTTCATAGAAAGGTTTGCTTTCCTGTTTTGCTTTTGCGTAAATCATAGGCAGGTGCAGGCTGACAGCACCAATGTTGAAACGGCCTACGAAAACGGGTTTGTCGTTTTCGTCAGCAGGTTCCATGCCGCCCCGTTCAAACCAAGGGGACAGGAAGGCGCGGCAGCCCATGGGGCTGATGATAGCGCCGTATTTTTTATACATTTCCGCTACATAGCCTTCGCCGGTGAGGGAAAGCCAGTCGGGATACATGGTTTTGGAGGAGCAGAGGATGCCTGCTTCAAAGACATCTTCCAGTTCCTTGCCTTTTCCATGGAGATTTTCGTCATAAAGGAATACCAGTTTGGGGAACAGTACGGGCTTTTTGCAGTTTTTCTTGCCCTGTCCTTTTCTGCGGACGTTCAGCATGGTAATGGATGCCATCTTGGCAAATTTGCCTGTGCCTGTGCCGAATGTCATGGTGATGAAAGGATAATCCCCGCGGCTGGAAGCAACGGTATTGAATTTGTATTCCCAGCCCTGGAAGCCCTGTTCAAAGTCGTTGAGGATGTCCGCCATGGCTTCTTTATCCGCAGCCTTGGGTGTCAGACCCATGTCGATGTAACGGCGGTAGAATTTTTCATAGCTCTTTTCCGCGAAGGGTTCCAGCAGCAGGTCTACAGAAGGTACTGTAAAACCGCCGTACTGCTGGCTGGCAGCGGAAAGAACGATGTCGCCGATGACGTCAAAGGCAACGTTCAGTGTTTTGGGTTCGTTGTACCACAGGTTACCCATTTCAAAACCGCCGGTCAGCACGCTTTTTACGTCGAACAGGCAGCAGTTCATGGTGTCACGTCTGGCAGACATATCATGGATGTAGATATAACCGTCACGGCACGCCTGCAGTTCTTCTGTGGTCATGAAGAATTTCTGGTACAGTTCTTTGTTGAGCTGATTGAATACCAGAGAGCGTTTTGTGGAAACCAGAGCACTGTCGGTGTTGCTGTTTTCCTTGTCGCCGATATACATGATGGACTGGCTTTTTTTGTAAACTTCGTCCAGCATTTTTACAAAGTCCTGTTTGTAGTTGCGGTAATCACGGTAGCTTTTTGCAACTTCAGGCTTTACCTGTTCCAAAGCGCCTTCGACGATGTTGTGCATTTCCGCAATGGGGATGCCTTCTTTGCCAAGGGATTTCGCTTTTGTTTCCACGAAATCACAGATGAAATCCAGTTCTTCCTGTGTGAATTTCACCAGTGCGCGGTAAGCGGATTTGTTTACGGCCACTACGACTTTCTGCACATTCCACGGTTCGTGGGTATTATCTTTCTTAATCACATACATGATGATATCCTCCTTCATTCTCGGCAAGCGAGATACAATACATAGTCATTAGCTGTATCATAATGTACCACATACGGCTATATATTGCAATCAAAAATATAGACAACACAATATATTGTGAAAACTTAGTGAAGTTCATCCAATTTTTTTCTGAAATTTTGTTAAGGATATTTTTATTTTATTTTGTCAAGGTCTGACGCACTGCTTTTTGCCAGCCTTCCAGTTTTTCTGCCGCTTCTTCTTTGGATGCTTTGGGAGAATAAGCGTGAGAAACGCCCCAGTTTCGGCGAATTTCCGACAAATCTTTCCAGTAGCCCACCGCAAGGCCTGCCAGATACGCAGCACCTAATGCAGTGGTTTCCAGTGTTTTGGGACGCAGTACAGGAACCCCTGTGATGTCCGCCTGGAATTGCAGCAGGAAGTTATTGGCAGCAGCGCCGCCGTCTACACGCAGTTCCGCCAGAGGAATGCCCGCATCCTCTTCCATGGCGTGGAGCACGTCATAAGTCTGGTATGCCATGGATTCCAGCGCCGCACGGGCAATATGGCTTCGGTTGGCACCACGGGTGAGGCCTGTCAAAATACCTCTTGCGTAAGGGTCCCAGTAGGGCGCACCAAGTCCCACAAAAGCGGGTACCAGATAAACGCCGCAGGTGTCAGGCACAGACATGGCAAGTTCTTCCGTTTCCGGCGCGGAGCCGATGAGTTTCAGTTCGTCACGGAGCCACTGAATGGCAGCACCAGCCACGAATACAGAGCCTTCCAATGCATAGGTGACTTTTCCGTCCAGTCCCCATGCAATGGTGGTCAGAAGGCCGTTTTTGGACATGACAGGGGCATCTCCTGTGTGCATCAGCAGGAAGCATCCGGTGCCGTAGGTGTTTTTTGCAGAACCAGGTGTGAAGCAGGCCTGTCCAAAAAGGGCAGACTGCTGGTCGCCAGCGGCTCCGGCAATGGGAATGGGTGCGCCGAAGTGGAAAGGCAGTGTATGGCCAAATACGCCGCTGGAGGGCATAACTTTAGGCAGGATAGAAGCGGGAATGTCCAGAATGTCCAGAATTTCCGTATCCCACTGCAAAGTATGGATGTTGAACAGCATGGTACGGGAGGCGTTGGAGTAATCGGTGGCGTGTACCTGTCCACCTGTGAGATTCCAGATGAGCCATGTGTCTACAGTACCAAAAAGCAGGTTGCCTTCCTCTGCCAGTTTTCTTGCCCCTTCCACATGGTTCAGTACCCAGCGGATTTTTGTTGCGGAGAAGTATGCGTCCAGCAAAAGCCCTGTTTTTTCCCGGAACAGGTCAGTGTAGCCTTTTTTTGCCAGTTCTTCGCAGTCCTCTGCCGTCCGGCGGCACTGCCATACAATGGCGTTGTAAATGGGCTTGCCTGTGCGCTTGTCCCAGAGAATGGTGGTTTCTCGCTGGTTGGTGATGCCAATGGCGGCAATGTCAGCGGCAGTGAGCCCTTTCTGCGCCAGAGCTTTCTGCGCCACTTCCAGCTGGCTCTGCCAGATTTCCATGGGGTCGTGTTCCACCCAGCCGGGCTGGGGATAGATCTGACGGTATTCCTTCTGGGCGGTGCTGACAGCCACACCGTTTTTGTCAAAGAGGATACAGCGGGAGCTGGTGGTTCCTTGATCCAAAGACATGATATACTGCATACAAATCCTCCTTTTCATGGGAAAAGCCCCAAAGGGGGCTTTTGGTCTGTAAAAAGCAATTTTACATAACATCCACAGCCGGAATTTGCTTCCGACGATGAAAACAGCAAGTTTCAGAATATGGAACTTGCTGTTGAATTTCTTATGAGATCTTACATATAAGGGTTCATGCGGCGTTCGATTTCCAGTGTAGTGGAAGGGCCGTGACCGGGATATACATTATAGTCACCGGGCAGATTCCGCAGACGTTTCAGAGAAGCGATGATTTCGCCCCAGTTGCCTGTAGGCAGGTCTGTACGGCCGCAGGAGCCCTGGAACAGGGTGTCGCCGGAGAAAATGTTGTTGCCGATGAGATAGCATACGCTGCCGGCTGTATGACCGGGTGTTTCCAGTACGGTAAATTCCAGATCGCCTACTTTCACAGCGTCGCCTTCCTGTACCCATACGTCAGCGGAAAGAGAAGTGGGGCCGCTCATGTAAAGAGAGCAGTTCAAGGCAGGGTCTGCCAGCAGAGCTTCTTCTTTTTTGCAGGCGTAAACGGGACAGCCGTATTTTTCTTTTACCAGCTCCACAGCGCCGATGTGGTCGTCATGACCGTGGGTCAGCAGGATGTGGGTGGGTTTCAGGTTGTTTTCTTCGATATAGCGGAACAAAGGCTGGGGATTGCCGTCGCAGTCGATGATGGCGCATGTGCCTTTGTCGTCAGAGATTACATAGCAGTTGGTGCCGATGTTGCCGATTTCCAGTGTTTGTATTTTCATGGTGCAAAAACCTCCTTGTGTTTCGATTTTTACAGGCATTTTTCTGCCGTCTGCACTATTATAGCAGAAAAGACCACCAGCCGCCTAGTCTTTTTGCAGGAAAGTTTCCAAACACCGGAAAAAGCTGGACAAGAGAGAGAAAGGGGAGTAAGATGGAACAAACAACGAATAGAATCAGGCGGATACCGCCGGAACGGAGGAAGTTTTTTGGACGAGAGAAGGAAACAGCAGCTTATGGAGGGCTGTATGAGAATCAGAAAAGAAATCGCCGCATGGCTGCTCATGGCATTATGGGTGATTTTTAGTGTGAAAATCGCGGAAGTGCTGCTGGGAGAAAGCCTGCCGGGCTGGGTAGAGATCGGCGGCATGATTCTGTGTGGTGTGCTGGCAGTGGCATCCCATCTGGATAACCCTCTGCGCCACGGATATAAACTGCGCCGTCCCAGACGGTATTTGCTGGGGGCATTGGTAATTCTTGTTTGTGCTGTGCTGTTCTTTGTATGGAAAGTGGAATGGGTACAGGGCATGCAGGCGCTTGTCATCCCTGTGGTATTTATTTGGAACCCTATTTGTGTTTGGCTGGAATGGAAGGAAGAATTGGGTCAGGCATCATAAGGAGGCGGCTATGGAGAATCTTTCGGATGTGCAGCTAAAAAGATGTATCGCATGGATGCGGCTGGAGCTTCTAGCTTGGATCTGTCTTTGCGCCGATGCACTGGTGAGCGTTTGGGCGCCTAGTGTGTGGGATACGGGGCATATCTATGGCCTTTTTGTGGTGGTTGTGCTGGTATCCGGTCTGGCGGCAGTGGTGCTGTCCTGGGTGCGTAACCCCATGCGCTGGAATCTGACGGGACTTGGACGGAAATTTTTCTGGGGCAGTCATGGGAGCTGTATGGCGGTGAGTGTCATACTGGTTTTCTGGGTGCCGGAGCTGTCCATTGGTCTTTTGTTTGTATGGAATTGTATTTATATGCTGGTGGCATACGAGCGGGAGCTGCGCCGAAGAAAAAAGAAAGAGGAATCCTGAGAAAAATGACGGTATGGTTTAAACACCATGCCGTTTTTTATTTGCAAAAACGTATCTCAAACTGCCTATGATTTCTTCCCTTCATTCATTTCTCGGTGAGATTCACTGTTTTCAGAAGAAATTTCGTCAAATGTAAAAAATAAGAAAGCCAGAATCCCTTGTATTTTAAGGATTTTGGCTTTCTTTGTTTGCCGTACTTTTTCTATTTCAAAAAAGATTATTTGTTTTTCAGATATTCGTCAATAGCTGCGGCAGCCTTTTTACCAGCGCCCATAGCCAGAATAACGGTTGCGGCCCCTGTAACAGCGTCACCGCCGGCGTAAACGCCTTCTCTGGTGGTCTGGTTGGTTTCTTCGT
>CATZIM010000157.1 GCA_958420075.1 uncultured Clostridia bacterium
GGATACTCTGCGGCAGGAATATGAGGAAAGTATGAAAGGCAGAATCGCACAGGGCTTTTTGCTTCCTGCCCAGAGCAAACTCCTTTTCGATTATCTGGATATTCTGAGGCAGGCGGAGGACTTTGACCGTATCCTTCTGGCAGGGATTTCCCAGCGGACACCCCACTTCCAGCCCAAAGCACAGGCGGATTTTGCGGTACGTTCCATTCCTTCTTTCCAGAAACGGGCAGATTTGTTCTGTGAGGAATTGCAGTATCTGAAAAAACAGAATTACCGGATTTTGGTGCTGGCAGGGACAGGTACTCGCGCCCAGAGAATGGCAACGGAATTGACGGAAATGGACGTACCTGCCGTCTATGTGGACGACTTGGAAAAAGAAATGGTGCCCGGCAGTGTTTGGGTGTCCAAAGGTTCTTTGTCCAAAGGGTTCCAGTATGACTATATCCGTCTGGCTGTATTTTCAGACAGTGAGATTTTCGGCAAAAGCGGCGAGAAGCGGAAGAAGAAAAAGAAGAAAAACGGCGTTGCCATCCAGAGTTTTTCCGACCTGCATATCGGCGATTATGTGGTACACGATAACCATGGTATCGGTGTGTTCCGGGGATTGGAGAAAATCTCCGTGGAAGGTGTCCAGAAGGATTACATGAAAATTTCCTATCGGGATGGGGGCAATCTCTTTGTGCCCGTTAGCCAGATGGATATGATTCAGAAATATATTGGTTCCGGCGGTGCCGCACCCAGACTGAATAAACTGGGCGGACAGGATTGGCTGAAAGCAAAGGCAAAAGCCAGAACTGCCGTGAAGATACTGGCGGAGGACTTGGTTGCCCTCTACGCCAAACGTGCGGCGGCAAAAGGTCATGTGTACGGGGCAGATACTCTGTGGCAGAGGGAATTTGAAGAAGCCTTCCCCTTTGATGAAACAGATGACCAGCTGAGCGCCATCGAAGATGTGAAAAAAGATATGGAAAGCGGAAAAGTCATGGACAGACTGGTCTGCGGGGACGTTGGCTACGGCAAAACGGAAGTTGCCATCCGTGCAGCCTTCAAAGCCGTCCAGGATGGAAAACAGGTGGCATATCTGGTGCCTACCACAATTTTGGCACAGCAGCATTACAATACCTTTGTCCAGCGTATGTCCGGCTATCCTGTGAAGATTGAACTGCTGTCCCGTTTCCGTACACCCAAACAGCAGAAGGAAAGTCTGAACGGACTGGAAAAAGGCTTTTCCGATATTGTCATCGGTACCCATCGGATTCTGTCCAAAGATGTGAAGTTCAAGGATTTGGGTCTGGTCATTGTGGACGAGGAACAGCGTTTTGGGGTGGCACATAAGGAAAAACTGAAACGCCTGCGGGAAAATGTAGACGTTCTCACATTGACAGCGACACCTATTCCCAGAACACTGCACATGTCATTGGCAGGCATCCGGGATATGAGTATTCTGGAGGAACCACCCCAGGAACGCCGTCCCATCCAGACTTATGTCATGGAAAACAACCCCGAATTCATTCGAGAAGCCATTCATAGGGAATTGAGCCGTGGCGGTCAGGTATTTTATCTCTATAATCGGGTGGAAACCATTGGGGAAGAAGCCTTCCGTGTGCAGAATCTGGCACCGGAAGCCAATGTTGCCTTTGCTCATGGGCAGATGTCGGAAAGAGAACTGGAAAATATCATGCAGGACTTCATCAGCGGCGAAATCGATGTGCTGGTATGTACCACCATCATCGAAACGGGCATGGATATTTCCAACGTGAATACCATTATTATTCAGGATGCGGACCGCATGGGTTTATCCCAGCTGTATCAGCTCCGTGGACGTGTAGGCAGAAGCAACCGCACCGCCTATGCGTATCTTATGTATAAACGGGATAAGATGCTGAAGGAAGCGGCGGAAAAACGCCTTCAGACCATCCGGGAATTTACGGAGTTTGGCTCCGGTTTCAAGGTTGCTATGCGTGACCTGGAAATCCGTGGTGCCGGTAACCTTTTGGGTGCGGAACAGCATGGACATATGGAATCTGTCGGTTATGACATGTACTGCCGTCTGCTGGAAGAAGAAGTCCAGAACCTGAAAGGGGAACCTGTGGCAGAAACATTTGAAACCACAGTGGATTTGAATATCAACGCCTATCTGCCTGATTTCTATATCAAAAATCAGGAACAGCGCATGGATTTGTATAAGAAAATCGCCGCTATCCAGACTTTGGAAGAATACTACGATATGCAGGAAGAACTGGAAGACCGCTATGGTGACCTGCCAAAGAGCGTACAGAACCTGCTGGAAATGGTGCTTTTGAAGGCGGAGGCCCATGGATTGGGCATCACTGCCATCAACCAGAAGGGCAGCAATATTCTGGTGGAATTCCGTCCGGATGCGCCTTTAGACCCGGAAAAGCTCACAAAGTGCATTGCAGAAAGCCGTGGACGGTATCTTTTTACGGCTGGTGCCATGCCTTATGTGACCATCAGACTGAAAAAAGGCGAGGAAAACAAAGGCGTGCCCTATATTAAAAGTTTATTACAAGGGCTCAAAGCATAGTTTTTTCGGAAAAAAATGTGTATAATAAAAGCTAACCTTCTTTTGGTCAGAAAAAGAAGGGATAAAAGACAAAAAACAAAAAAAAGAGAGTGTGATTTTTTATGAAAAAGAAAGCGAAGGGGGCATTGTGCCTGCTGCTGACGGGGCTTTTATGGCTCGCAGGCTGCGGCAGTTCTTTTTCCGATGAAGTCATAGCACGTATAGATGGCAGAGAAGTCATGAAGTCCGAATATATGGTATATCTTTATACCAGTACCGAAAGTTTTGTTTCCGCCGCAGGCAGCGATGTCTGGGAAATGGATTTTGACGGTATGACCGGGGCAGAGCTGGTGCAGGAACGGGCATTCAGCACCATACAAAGTGTGGTTGCCGCGGAACAGTATGCTGCGGAAAACGGCATTTCTCTGACAGAAGACCAGAAAACAGAAGCCCATACCATGGCAGAGGAATTCCTCAGTCAGCTGACAGAGGAAGATCGGGCGAAAATGGGCGTGGATGAGGAACAGATGGAAACCCTCATGGAGGAATCTTATCTGTATTCTGTGGTTTATGACACATTGGCAAAGGAATGTGAAGTCAATGCCGATGAAATGGAACAGTATTATCAGGAAAACGCTGACGCTTTGCGGGAGGAATATACCCAGATCACCATTGATACCATCATGGTGAACGATGAGGCAACGGCGAAAGAAGTCAGCGAAAAGGCAAAAGCCGGAGAAGATTTTGCCACATTGTTTGAAACTTATGACACAGATACTTCCGCTAAGGAAAACGGCGGCAATGGTCAGATGACACTGTATCAGAATTATCTGAACAATACCTTTGGGTTATCGGAGAATCTCACATTGGGTGAGATCACAGACCCCATTGAGGTACGGGGCAGTTATTTCATACTGAAAGTGGAATCCATCACTCCCCCTACAGATGAACAGGTAAAACAGCTGGCAGAAGACGCTTACCGCCAGCAGGTACAGTCTGCTTATGTGGAAAGCCGTCTGTCAGAAATGATCGCGGCACAGGAAGTGGAAAAAATTCCCGAAGCGTGGGAAAATATGGAAACATTCCAAGATTGATGCAAGCCGGAAATGTTCGAGTGTAGTCGAAGATTTCCGGCTTTTTTTGCGCGGAAAAGAAAAAGACAGACAGTGCGGTTTTTTTGTCTGTGGGTTGAAAAAGGGCATGGGATAGAGTATCATGAAAGAAGAACATTTCATATGGGAGAAAGAAAGGAGTCTTGTTTACAATGGAAATCAAAAAAGTATGGGCCATGTATTTCAGCCCCACCGGCGGTACCGAAAAAGCAGTGAGAACCGTATCCGCTCACGTGGCAGAAAGCCTTGGCGTTCCTGTGGAAATATATGATTTTACACTGCCTGATGTACGGAAAAAAGAAATCGCCTTCACGGAAACAGATCTGGTGTTCTTCGGCACTCCCGTTATTGCAGGCCGTGTACCTAACGTATTGCTGCCTTATCTGAAAACAGTTGTAGGCGGCAAAGCTTATGCAGTGCCTATGGTATCCTTCGGCAACCGTAACTTCGACGATGCCCTCATCGAACTGCGGAACATCCTGGAAGATGACGGATTCCGTACCATTGCCGGCGGCGCTTTTGTCAGCGAACATTCTTTCTCCAGAAAACTGTCCGCAGGCAGACCCGACGAAGAAGACTACAAAGTGATGCATGAATTTGCAGAAAAGATCGTAGAAAAAATCAACAGCGGCTGGGAATACGACGGCCCTGCTTATGTGAAAGGGGAAGACCCCATCCGTCCTTACTTCACACCCAGAGATCGCTATGGCAATGCCATCGATATCCGTAAAGTAAAACCCAAAACAAGCGACGCTTGCTGTGGCTGCGGCCTTTGCGCAGAAGTTTGTCCCATGGGCTCCATTGACAAAGTGGACTTCTCCTGCACAGGCATCTGCATCAAATGCTGCGCATGTATCAAGAAATGCCCTTCCGGCGCAAAATATTTCGATGATCCCGGCTACATCTATCACAAAGAAGAACTGGAAGAATTGTATGAAGGCAGATCTTTGCCTGAATATTTCGTATAAGAATATAGGTTCCTGAGAAAAAACGCGGGAGCTTCTGTAAACAGAGGCTTTCGCGTTTTTTGTATTTTCTAATATATTTTTTAGAAATGAAAGGGGATTTCCTAGAAAAAGGGGAGTTTTGTTCACATATTGTTTACAGTTCTCATCATTTTCTAATTTTTCCCTAAGTACCCATTTAAGTATCTTCCCGTATACTAAACGCTGTATTGATTTTAAAACAAGCAGAATGTGAGGTGAGAACGATGAAAGAACAATGGCGTGCGGAACTGAAGTATACTGTAGCGGCGGCGGAAAGCAGGATGCTGGCAGCCCGTATGGCGGCATTTATGGAGCGGGATATCCACGGAGGCAAGACGGGATATCTGGTGCGTTCCCTGTATTTCGACAATTTTTACAACAAAGCCCTAAGAGAAAAATTGGATGGTGTGGGCATTAGAGAAAAATTTCGTATTCGTTG
>CATZIM010000158.1 GCA_958420075.1 uncultured Clostridia bacterium
TTTTGTTTGTACCTTTTCTCTTTATTGCGGTATTGGGTACTGTCAATGGTGTTAACCTGACAGACGGTCTGGATGGGCTGGCTGGCGGCGTAACCCTCATTGTTGCGGCGTTCTTCATGATCGTGTCCTGGGCGGCAGGCAGCATGATTTCTCCTGTCTGCGGGGCAATCGTTGGCGCACTGCTGGCATTTTTGCTCTTTAACTGCTATCCTGCCAAAGTGTTCATGGGAGATACAGGCTCTCTGGCACTGGGCGGCTTTGTGGCTGCAACAGCTTTTGTACTGAAAATGCCTATTTTCATTGTCATCGTCGGCTTTGTTTATCTGTGGGAATCTATCACAGTTATGCTGCAGGTAGGTTGGTTCAAGATTACAAAACGCAAATACGGCGAAGGCAGACGTCTGTTCAAAATGGCGCCTTTCCATCATCATCTGGAACAGTGTGGATGGAGAGAAACAAAGGTTGTAACTTTGTTCTATGTAGTGACTGCTCTGCTGTGCCTGCTGGGCTTCTTGGGCAGTAAAGCAATGTTTTAACGGAAAGAAGGAAAAAATCCATGAAATATACAGGAAAACGTGCCCTGGTATGCGGCATGGCAAAAAGCGGTATTGCAGCAGCGGCTTTGCTGCAGAAACTGGGTGCAGTGGTTACATTGCAGGATATGAAAGAACGTGACGCCGTTCCCGCGGCAGCACTGGAACTGGAAAAAGAAGGCGTTGCCCTTTATACAGGGAAGAACCCCGATGATATTGCATGTGAACAGGATCTGATTGTACTTAGTCCCGGTATTCCTTGCGATCTGCCTTTCATTGAAGCGGCGGAAGCAGCTGGCGTGGAAGTTATCAGCGAAGTGGAACTGGCATACAGAGAAACCACTTGCCCCATCACAGCCATCACAGGCACCAATGGGAAAACAACAACCACAACCCTCACAGGGGAAATCATGAAAGCTGTTCGTCCGAACACAGCAGTGGTAGGGAACATTGGTGTGCCTTACAGTGAAAAGGTACAGAGCTTGACAGAACAGGATTGGGTCGTTGCGGAAATCAGCAGCTTCCAGATGGAAAAAGCAAAAGAATTCCATCCCCACATCAGTGCGGTGCTGAATATCACCCCTGACCACCTGAACAGACACAAAACCATGGAAGTTTACATTGCCATGAAAGAACGTGTTTTTGCGAAACAGACAGCGGAAGATTTCTGCATTTTGAATTACGAAGATGAAACATGCCGGAAAATGGCAGACAAAACTGCTGCAAAGGTATTTTTCTTCAGCAGCGCACAGCCTTTGGCAGAAGGCATTTACCTGCAGAACAAAGATATTTTTGTAAAATGGCAGGGTATCGACGAAAAGCTGATTTCTGTGGATGAACTGCAGATTTTGGGCGTGCATAACTATGAAAACGTGATGGCAGCGGCAGCTATGGGCATTTGCGCAGGTGTGGCGCTGGATATCATTCGTCAGGTGCTGAAATCCTTTGCGGGTGTAGAACACCGCATTGAGTATGTAGCAACCGTAGATGGCGTTGATTACTACAACGATTCCAAGGGCACCAACACAGACGCGTCCATCCGTGCTGTCCTTGCCATGCAGAAACCCATTGTGCTCATTGGCGGCGGCTATGACAAAGGTGTTTCTTTTGACGACTGGACAAAGCTGTTCCCCGGTAGAGTCAAACATCTGGTACTCATCGGTGTTACAGCACCGCAGATTCGTGCGTCTGCGGAAAAATTCGGCTTTACTGCAATGACAGACTGCGAAACCTTTGCAGAAGCTGTAGATCTGTGCCGGGAAAAGGCAGAACCTGGGGATTGTGTGCTCCTTTCTCCCGCATGTGCAAGCTGGGGCATGTTTGATAACTACGAACAGCGCGGCGAAATGTTCAAAGAACAGGTTCGCTCCTATTTGCAGAAATAAACAAAGCGAGGTGGTAACATGGAACAGACCAGACAGGGAAAGGCAGGAAGAAAACCGCATAAAAAAAGAGTGAAAGCGGATACCTATGACTTCGGGCTGTTTTTCGTGGTACTGACGCTGGTATTGTTCGGCGTTGTCATGATTTTCAGCGCCAGTTATTATGACACCATGTCCAGCAAAGAATATGGATATGATATGTTTTATTACTTGAAACGACAGGGCATGTGGGCAGTCGTGGGGACGGTTGGCATGATCGTTGCCATGAATGTGCCTTACCAGCTCTGGAAAAAGTTTTCCCCCATGCTGTACTGGATTTCCAATGGTCTGCTGGCGATCCTGCCTTTTGTCGGGAAAAACGTAAAGGGGCAGACCCGTTGGATTGAAATCGGTCCTTTGCAGTTCCAGCCTTCGGAATTTACCAAGGTTGCTGTATTTTTGTATCTGTCCTACTATGTCATCAACCATCGGAAGGAATTGGGCAATCTGAAAGGATTTGCAAAAGCGGCAGCGATTCTGGCACTTCCAGTGCTGCTCATCGCTATGACAAACTTCTCATCAGCCCTTTTGCTGCTCATGGTTGGTGTGACCATTCTGTTTGTTGCTAGCCCCAGAATCTGGTACTTTGTGGCAGGCATTGGCGCACTGGTGCCCTTTGCGGCAGTCATGGTTATTTTGCCGCAGTTCCGCTATCGTTTGACCCGTATCACCACATGGCTGGACCCTTGGTCTGATTTGCAGGGGAATGGCTATCAGACAGTACAGTCTTTGTATGCGGTGGCATCCGGCGGTCTGTTTGGTGTAGGACTGGGACAAAGCCGGCAGAAATCATTTATCCCAGAAGCCCACAACGACATTATCTTTGCTATCATTTGTGAAGAACTGGGGCTTATTGGTGCGGCGCTGGTGATCATCCTCTTTGCGGTGGTGGTTTGGCGAGGCATCCGTATTGCCATGAACGCAAGGGATAATTACGGGATGCTGGTGGCAACGGGCATTACATCCGTAGTGGCATATCAGTCTTTGATCAACATCGGCGTAGTAACCAATACCATTCCAAATACAGGGCAGCCTTTGCCGTTCATCAGTTACGGCGGTACGGCGCTGGTGTTCCTGATGGGGATGATGGGGATATTGCTGAATGTTTCAAAGTATCCAAAGGATATGAAGAATACAGAATAATTTACAAAAAGCTATTGACAAATTTGTTCGTATTGAATAAAATGCTAAAGTATAAGATTCCATACAGCAAAAGCGAAGAAAAAGAGGAGTATGCGGATTCCGTCCCGCCAGAGAGAAAAATCCATGGGCTGCAAGGTTTTTCGGGAGCAGGCACGCAGAAGGTAGCTTTGGAGCTGTTCCGCTGAAAAAAGGAGTAGGCGGGAACGGGTGGTTCCGTTACAGACCGAGAGTGTCCGTCAAGTTTTTTGACGGGAAATAAGGTGGTACCGCGAGCTTTCGTCCTTTGGGAGGAAAGCTCTTTTTTTATGAAACGAAGGAGGAGAAAACGTGAGAGAACTGGCAAAGAATTTTGATCCCGCAGCAGTAGAGGACAGACTCTATGCTATGTGGATGGAAAGAAAATATTTCCACACAAAAATCGATAAAAGCAAAAAACCTTATTGTATCGTAATGCCGCCCCCGAACATCACTGGGCAGCTGCACATGGGCCATGCACTCGACAACACCATGCAGGATATCCTGATCCGTTGGAAAAGAATGGCTGGCTACAATGCACTGTGGGTTCCCGGCATTGACCACGCAAGTATTTCTACAGAACTGAAAGTTGTTCAGAAAATGGCTTCTGAAGGCCTGACAAAAGAAGATGTAGGCCGTGAAGGTTTCCTGGAACGCGCTTGGGCTTGGAAAGAAGAATACGGCGGCATCATCCTGAATCAGCTGCGGAAACTGGGCTGCTCCTGTGACTGGGAACGCGTACGCTTTACCATGGACGAAGGCTGCTCCGACGCCGTTCTGGAAGTATTCTGCCGTCTGTATGAAAAAGGCTATATCTATCGTGGTGAAAAGATCATCAACTGGTGCCCTGAATGTCAGACCACTATTTCTGACGCAGAAGTTAACCATGTGGAAACAGCAGGTCATTTCTACCACATTGAATATCCCATTGTAGGCTCCGATGAAAGACTGCGTCTGGCAACCACACGTCCTGAAACCATGATGGGTGACGTTGCTGTTGCAGTTCATCCCGAAGACGAACGTTATCAGCACCTCATCGGCAAGACATGTATCCTGCCTTTGATGAACAAAGAAATCCCCATTGTAGCGGATGAATATGTTGACCGTGAATTCGGTACTGGTGTTGTAAAGATCACACCTGCTCACGACCCTAACGACTTTGAAGTTGGTGTACGTCATAACCTGCCTCGTATCAACGTTATGAACGACGATGGTACTATGAATGAAAAAGCAGGCAAATACGCAGGCATGGATCGTATGGAAGCCAGAAAAGCAGTGGTAGAAGACCTGAAAGAACAGGGCTATCTGGTAGAAATCGAAGACATCACCCATGCAGTAGGCTGCCATGAAAGATGTAACGTTCCCATCGAACCTCTGATCAAACTGCAGTGGTTTGTACGTATGGACGAACTGGCAAAACCTGCTATGGAAGTATATGAACAGCAGAAACTGCGTTTTGTTCCTGATCGTTTCGGTAAAGTATATATGCACTGGCTGGAAAACATCCGTGACTGGTGTATTTCCCGTCAGCTGTGGTGGGGCCATCGTATTCCCGCTTACTACTGCGATGAATGCGGCCATATCACTGTAAGCAAACATGCACCTGAAAAATGTGAAAAATGCGGCAGCACAAAACTGCATCAGGATGAAGATACACTGGATACATGGTTCAGTTCCGCACTGTGGCCTTTCTCCACACTGGGCTGGCCTAATGAAACAGAAGATCTGAAACATTTCTATCCTACAAGCACACTGATCACTGGCTATGATATCATCTTCTTCTGGGTTGTTCGTATGGTATTCTCCGGTATGGAAAATATGCACGAAGTACCTTTCCATGATGTATTGATCCATGGTCTGATCCGTGACGACCAGGGCAGAAAGTTCTCCAAATCTCTGGGCAATGGTATCGATCCTCTGGAAGTTATCGC
>CATZIM010000159.1 GCA_958420075.1 uncultured Clostridia bacterium
TGTTTATACCATACAAAAAGAGGCTGTGCAAAAAGGGGAAGATCCCTATCAATACTCTTGGCCTGAGGATAGTGGTTCCTATCTGCAATTTTCTGGAATTGACGTAGAGACAAATGAAAATGGTCAGATTATTTCTGCGAAAATCAATGGTGCGGATGTAGTTGAAAATCAAATGTATGTTGTGGCAATGAATAACTACTTGGGAGAAAGTGACGTGTATACAGCATTGCCAGAAGCTGGTTTGGAACAGGAATTTGGTACATGCGAACAGGCTTTGGTGAAATATATTCAAAATAGAAATAACATGAATGAAGCAGAAGGGTCTGCAGAAACATCACAAGAACCATTAACACGTGGAGATGTCGTAGATCTGCTGATGGCGGCAGCAGATGAATATCAGCCAAACCTTCAGAAAACCGATATTATGAAAGGATATGAAGATGGTTTGCTGCATGAAGATATGAAAGCAACCAAATTGGAAGCATTGATTATGCTCAATCGTGCATTTGGAACATTACCGGAGTCTTCAACCAGCGGTGCTCTGTCTGTAGACACATTTACAGATATCCCTGAGTGGGCAAAACCAGAAATGGAAAAGATATTGCAGTCCGGCATTGTGCAGGAATCTTCTGCAGGCTTATTTGATCCTAATGAAACGATCAATGCTGAACAGATGGAAATGTATATCAATCGTGCATTGGAATTGTTTGAAACAAATGTATGAGTGATCAAAATAGAGATAAGTAGCAAAGTCAGCAAAATCATGGATTTCAGCGGTATTTCAAATCAATTTTGAATCCCTGAAAATTCGAAATTTATAGATGACATAGTGTTTTTAGGCAGTGAGATACAAAAATCTCACTGCCTTTTTATTAAAAGAAATATTTCGATAGAAAATTTAAAAAAAAAAAAAAAGTTGGCGCTGGAAAAACAAATTATTTCATGGAAATGATTCGAGAGAATGGATTTATATGAAAAAGTATTAGATAATATTGAATATACAATGATTTTCTTTTCAATTTTATTGTGTTATGATATATTAATGGTATATTTATTGGCATTATATGAAAAAGGGTGATAAACAGTGCAGGATACGCAATATATCGGATTAAAAGTCAATGAACTTCGCAAAAACGCAGGTATGACATTGAAGGAATTGGGCGATGCCACAAACTTATCGCAGGGTTTTTTATCAAAATTTGAGCGCGGACAGACAACGATTGCCGTAGATAGTTTGGTACAGATTGCAATTGCATTAGGTACCACCATAGACCAGCTGCTTTCAAAAGATACAGTTGAGCCAGAGAATCAGCCGGCGAAGATTGTGCATCGCAGTTACGAAGATACTGTTTTATATACGGAAAATAACTTTGTGCATTATCAAATTTCTGATAATTATGCGAATATGGATATTTTCCCTAAGAAAACAGTGCTTTTTCCCACACAAAAATCTGATCATAATACGTTGTTTGCACATAAAGGGCAGGAATTTGTGTATGTATTGGAAGGCATTTTAACATTGAAAGTTGAAAAGGAAACATATGATTTGTTCCCAGGGGATACAGCACACTTCAGATCGGATGTACGGCATATCTGGTATAATAATACGAACAGAAATACGGTGATTTTGACTTTCCATACACCAAATATTTTTTCAGATGGAAATCCGGATAAAAAATTTCAGTTGTCTCATATTAATGAGCATATATACGAGGATTAAAAAATAGCATAAAGGAAAATCAAAAGGGCATTCCAAAAAGGAGTGCTCTTTTTTATATTGGGAAAATAGGCAAAAATAGCAAAAATCCATATTGCTAATTTTTTCATATATGAAATAAAATATTCCTAAAAACAGCATTTTACATACATGAGAGGAATATATTTTATATAAAATGCTGATAATTGTCATATCATGAAAAAATCATTGACTATTTATGAAAGAATGATAAAATATAGACGAGTAAAGATTGTCAGAGACATATCAATATCCAATTGATAGCAAAGAAATATGGTCAATGACAACTTTGGAAACATGTTTCTTTCCCTATGTCGCGAGAGGGAGAAGTACTGAAGAATAAAATGGAATTATGGAAAATCCCTATAAACGTTTTAGGGATAGAAAGGAAGATCACTTATGTTGTTACTGAATCGTAAAGATATTCAAAGTGTCTTTACAATGAAAGAAAGCATTGAAGCAGTCAAAAAAGCATTTATGTTGTATTCTCAGGGGAAAAGTGAAGTGCCTTTGAGAACCAACATTCAAGCAAGCAAACACAATGGTACACTCTTGTTTATGCCTGCTTATGTTGAAGATATGGACTGTGCTTCTCTGAAAATTGTTAATATTTTCCCAGACAATGTAAAATCTGGATTGCCTACCGCACCGGCACAAGTGCTGCTCATTGACGCAAAGACAGGTCTGGTATCTGCTGTTTTGGATGGTACATATGTGACACAGCTGCGTACAGGCGCTGCATCCGGTGCTGCATTTGATGCATTGGCACGTAAAGATGCAAAAGTTGGGGCATTGATCGGTACAGGCGGACAGGCTGCAACTCAGCTGGAAGCAATGCTTTGTGCACGTAAACTGGAAACCGTAAGAATCTTCGACTTAGATCCGGAACGTTTGAATGCATTTGTAGAACGTATGCGTCAGGAATTGAGTTCTTACGGCGCAGAACTGGTTGCCGCCGCTTCTTCCGATGAAGCAGTAGAGGGCGCAGACATTTTGGTTACAATGACACCTTCTCTGAAACCTGTGTTTAATGCAGATAAAGTAAAACCTGGCTGCACAGTTAGCTGCGTTGGTGCTTATCAGCCCCATATGCAGGAAATGGATCCCAAGATTCTGCCTCGTGCAAGCAAAATTTATTTTGACTCTCGGTCAGCAGTACTGGCTGAATCCGGTGATATCATCATTCCTTTAAATGATGGCACCATTTCCGAAAGTGCTTTCACAGGAGAACTGGGCGATGTGCTTCTTGGCAATCTGGTAGGACGTGAAAACGATGAAGAAATCATCGTCTTTGAAACAGTTGGTATTGGCACACAGGATCTGATGGCAGCAAAAGCGATTTATGAAAAAGCTGTTGCTTCCAAGGTAGGAACTATTTGGGAATAAGGAGGTCTTGTATATGCCGCACATTTCTGTAGCTTTATATCCCGGAAGAACGGAAGAAGCAAAGGCTGAAATGGCAAAGAAACTGAATCAGTGCCTGGTAGATGCATGTGGCTGGCGTCCGGAAGATATTTCAGTTTCTTTTGCAGAAATTTCTGCAGATCACTTTGTGAATGAAGTTACCCAAAAAATTGCATCAGAAGAACTTTTTATTGCATCTGATTATATCAAAGAAAAATAAAGGAGAGATCATACAATGAGCAAATACGGTCCCGAATTTTGGAATGGTGAAAGCGGTGCGCATCGCCGCGTTATGATGAAAGCAGCTGGATATGGCGATCTGGATATTCGTACAAAACCGCATATTGGTGTACCTAACTCTTTCCAGGAAGGTTCTCCCGGAACAGCCCATCTGCGTCAGATTGCGGAAGCAGTAAAACAGGGTATTTGGGCAGCAGGCGGTATTCCTGTTGAATTTGGTATTCCCGCAACATGCGGCAACATCCCCAACGGTGTTGAAGAAATGAAATATGAACAGGTTCTGCGTGACATTGTTTGCATGTCTGTAGAAGCAGTCAGCAAAGTACACCAGTTTGATGGTATTTGTATGATCGCTTCCTGCGATAACATCATTGCAGGCTGTTATCAGGCAGCAGCACGTCTGGATATTCCCGCTATGGTTGTTACTGGCGGCTGCATGTCTGCTGGTAATTACTGCGGTCAGCAGGTTGTAGAAGCAGACGTAGACGTTGCTCGTTTCAGCGGCAAAAGCAATGAAGAATTGATGGAACTGGAAGAATGCGTATGTCCTACTTGCGGCGCATGTCCTTCCATGGGTACTGCAAACACCATGCAGCTGATGGGCGAAATTTTCAACCTGGTACTGCCTGGCACATCCTGCATTCCTGCGGTAGATAGCCTGAAAATCCGTAAAGCTCGTGAAGCAGGTATGCATATGGTAGAAATGGTAAAACAGAATATGCGTCCTTCCCAGCTGATTACACGGGAAACTCTGCTGAACGCTATCATTTTCGATATGGCAATTGCTGGTTCTACAAACGCACTGCTGCATATTCTGGCAATGGGCTATGAACTGGGTATTGATATCAGCATGGAAGATTTCGAAAAATATGCAAAAGAAATTCGTTGTATCGTAGGTGTTATCCCCAGCGGTCCTTACACAATCAATGATCTGTATCATGCAGGCGGCGCACTGGCAGTTATGAAAATGCTGGAAAGCAAACTGTTCCTGGATGTTCCTACTATGACAGGCACTACATGGGGTGAACTGCTGAAACATGTTCACGCTAAGAGCAGTGATCTGCTGCGTCCTTTGGATAATCCTCTGTATGACCTGCCTGGTCTTCAGATTCTGCGCGGCAATTTGGCGCCTAATGGTGCAATCATCCGCCCTACAGGTGTGCCTGAAGAAATGCGTGTATTCCGCGGTAAAGCAAAATGCTTCGACAATGATACCAAAGCATATAATGCAATCGTTGCTGGTGAAATCGTACCCGGCGATGTTATTGTAATGCGTTATGAAGGTTGTAAAGGTGCTCCCGGTATGAAAGAACTGATGCTGTCCAATGATGCGCTGGTAGCACGTGGTCTGCATAAGAGTGTTGGTCTGGTTACAGACGCACGTTTCTCTGGCTTCAGTCATGGTGCTCTGGTAGGTCATGTTTCTCCAGAAGCTTATGATGGCGGCGTTATTGCGCTGGTAGAAGATGGCGACTATGTAACTGTAGATACTATCAAAGGTGTTGTAAATCTGGAAGTTTCCGATGAAGAACTGGCAGCAAGACGTGAAAAATGGGTATGCCCTCCTTTGAAAGAACAGAAGGGCTGTCTGAATATCTTCGCACGCACCTGCCGTCCTGCCCATGAAGGTGGCGCAATGCAGCCTTG
>CATZIM010000160.1 GCA_958420075.1 uncultured Clostridia bacterium
TCAATAATTTCGAGATCGTTGCCACAGCAGTTATTGCCCTTTTTATTTTTCGGGAAGCCATTTCCAAACGGCTTTGGCTGGCTATCGTTCTGGTGACCATCTCCAGCGCTATCCTTTCCGTGGAGGATGTGACCAGCTTTACATTTTCCTATGGCTCCATATTCGTATTGCTGGCTTGTGTGTGCTGGGGATTGGAAAACAACTGTACCCGCATGATTTCCCATAAAGACCCTTTGGAAATTGTTGTCATCAAAGGCTTTGGTTCCGGTCTGGGGTCACTGGTGCTGGCGTTTTGCCTTGGGGAAAGCACATTGCCATTGGTGTATGGGGTATGTACCTTGCTGCTGGGATTTGTCGCTTATGGCTTGAGTATTTTCTTTTATATCTATGCCCAGCGGTATCTGGGGGCAGCCAAAACAAGCGCTTATTACGCACTGGCGCCTTTTATGGCAACAGCCCTTTCCTTGGTGATTTTTCGGGAAAAACCGTCAATATCCTTTTTTATCGCCCTGCTGATTATGGCTGTGGGGACATATTTTGCTTCTACGGACAACGCCGAGGAGAATTAAAAGGAATTTTGTCGGAATCGTAATAAAATGACAAAGGATATCACTGTGGAGAAAAAAAGAAGGAGACAGAAAGCAACTTCCCCTTAAGAAAACATTGATTTTTCTTTTCCTTGTTTTCTTAAGGGAAATTGCGACGGCTGTCTTCATAAGAAAACATAACAAATAAAATCTGAATCAAATAAGAAAGCCAAAATCCTTTGTCATGATAAGGATTTTGGCTTTCTTTGTTTTCTTATGAAGATGCCCCTAACATCAGCTTCAAATGTTCTGCCCTCTTTTTTGTGTGAAAAAAGAGCTGATTTTGCCCTTTCTACATATGGTGGAGGCAAAAGAAAATTTCTACCATATCTTTGATTTTTCAACAAATCCAACAGCACCTGACAAAAACAAAGCCCTTTCGGCAAGCCAAAATCCTGCGGTCTTTCCCAAAATTCACCATGAAATCCGACAGTGTCCTCCATAGGCTGACAGGAAATGTGCTTTGTCGCAAAAATCGAGGAAAAAGCCGAAAAAATGGCGGATTTTCCGTCGGGATTTGTCTGCCGAAACCGTATTGTCACGGCATGTATACTGTACTATAATCAACCCAAAAGCAAGAATGTTTGTCATATTCATGCAGCAAACTACAAAGCGGAGGGATTGATTTTGAGCCAAATGAAAATAAAAGTGCTGTTAGCCGATGATAATAAGGATTTTTGTGATATTGTCGTGAATTATTTGCAGAAACAGGAAGATATGCAGGTGGTAGCCGTTGCTATGGACGGTATCGACGCCATGAACAAGATTCGGGAATACCGTCCCGATGTGGCAGTCATTGACGGCATCATGCCCAGACTGGATGGCATTGGGGTATTGGAGAGATTGCAGAAAAATCCGGATATGCACCAGCCCATTACCATCATTTTATCTGCTTTAAGTCAGGATAAAGTGGTGCAGCGTGCCATGGAATTAGGGGTAGGGTATTACATGATGAAGCCTTTTGATCTGGAAGCCCTGAGCCAGCGCATCCGTCAGCTCATGCAGGAACAGCCCGCAGTGAAACCGGCAGGCAGTGTATTTGCGGCAGCGGCACCTGCGGCACAGGGAACAGTGGATCTGGAAACGAGAGTCACCAACATCCTCCATGAAATCGGTGTGCCTGCCCATATCCGTGGGTACCATTATATGCGGGAAGCCATCATGATGAGTGTCAACGATATGGATGTCCTCAATTACATCACAAAGGAGCTGTATCCTTCCATTGCCAAAAAGTGCAACACCACACCCAGCCGGGTGGAACGTGCCATCCGCCATGCCATTGAAGTGGCTTGGAACCGGGGAAAAGTGGAAGTCATTCATGAATTATTCGGTTATACTGTAAACAACCATAAGGGCAAACCCACCAATAGTGAGTTCATTGCCCTCATTGCCGACAGACTGCGTCTGGAGCAGAAAGCCGGCTGAACAACGGGAAATGCCTTGTCTGCTGCCTTACTCCCTTGCGGCAGCAGAGCTTGTTCCACATAATGCCTCCATACAAAAATCAGGGTGGATTCGGGAAGAATCCACCCTGATTTTGTTTGGTAATCATTGGAGTGATTTCCTTGTTTCAAAACAAGAAGAAATAAAAAACGACCGCCTAGAGCAGTTCTCCTTAAGAATACATTGTTTTTTCTTATGTTCTTAAGGAGAACTGCGACAGCTGTCTTCAAAAGAAAACGTATTGGACAGAATCAGGGTAAATAAAAAAGCTGAAATCCTTTGGGTTACAAGAATTTCAGCATTCTTCGTTTTCTGATGAAGCAGCCCCTAACCTGCGAAGTCAGACGGTATTACAGCCTTTGCAGAGAATTTGCAAGGGCTTTTTTTCTGCTTAATATCTCCGATTCACATAATCGTCAATGACGGATTTCCGGCTTTCCTCCTGAAACACCCCTTCTTCCCGCAGACATTTTAGTATCAGTGTGCTGGTGGAGTGGAGGATAATGCCTTCTTCCTCTATAACGATTTCAAAGAGCTTTCCTTTGAGAAATTTGCTGCGAATCTTGATGAAATAAGCCACTACCCCTTTATAGTCCAGCATCCGCAGGGCTGTCAGAGTGGCTTTGTCTTTTTTGCTGTAATAGTAATTGCTCTTTTCCATATAATCCCGTTTCAGTTCATATTCCATGTCACGGGTGGTGCTGATGGTTTTCATTTCCTTTGCCAGCGCGTTGTAATACTGATAGTTGAACAACGCTTTTTCCAAAGTATCCATGTTACGAAAGGGGCCGATGTCGCCATAGATGACGGCTTCGTAATTGCGCTGCAAATATTCCCGTTTGGTCATATCGCCCTTGGCATACTGGTCGATCAAACTTTGGCGGTATTTGAAATATTTTTGTATGGCATTCATGAATCCAACCTCTTTCCCAGCCATTCCCTATGGTGTGACCTCTTCTGTCCTGTTACAATGGACAAAAAAGGGGAGGGTTTTATGGCAACATTTTTGGAGTATTATGAGCGGGAGATCATGTCCCGCCTGACCATGGCAGACCTGATACTGAAAACCGGACAGGAGCCTTATGATCTGACGCAGATGCTTTCCTGCCTGCAATTATCCAAAGAGCAGGCGGAAGGTCTGCTGGAAACAGCCCTTATCAGGGGCATGACACGGAGCCAGTTCCTTTTGCTGCTCCAAAAGGGTGACAGCATCATCTGCCGGATGTTTCAGCGGGAGCTGCGCTGTGGCTTGCCTGCTGTTTATACACCGGCGCAGATTTCCTACATCTATGATTTAGACTTGGAGCAGGTGGAACAGGCAGCAGAACAGACGGGGCTCAATCCCTGTCAGGGGAAAAGTCTGTCCCGTCTGTTTTCTGCCATTGATCTTAGTCGTACACAGTACTGGTTCTGAGGCTGTCAGCTACTTCTTTGCCAGCCAATGCTTCTACCAGTGTGATGGCGAAAGTCATGGCTGCGCCGGGGCCTTTGCCGGTGATGACATTGCCGTCACGGCATACTTTGTCAGCAACAGGTGTTGCGCCGATAAGACGGTCTTCCATGCCGGGATAGATGGTCGCTTTTTTGCCCTGCAAAATGCCCAGATGTCCCAGTACCATGGGAGCGGCACAGATAGCGCAGACAAATTTGCCTTCTTCATGGAATTTCAGCAGGAGTTTTCCCAGTGCTTCGTTGTCCTGCAGATTCTGAGCGCCGGGCAGTCCGCCGGGCAGAATCAGCATATCTGCTTCGGATGCTACTTTCTCGTCAAAGAGCATGTCCGCACGATAAGTAACTCCATGAGAACCTGTTACAGACAGTGTGCCCGCAAGAGAAACAAATTTTGCGTCTAAGCCTGCTCTGCGCATAAAGTCCAATGGTGTGACAGCTTCCATTTCTTCAAAGCCGTCTGCCAGAAAAATCAATGCTTTTTTCATGTGAAAAACACCTCCGTCACTATTTTTGGCATAGCCAAATGTCCTTTTTTGTGTTTGCTGATTTTATTATATGCGTTTTTTCACTTTTTTTCAATGGAACAAAAAGAAGGGTATCCCAAATGGATTGACAGGCGGTTTTCAAGCGGGTATTCTAAGGAAAAAAGGAGGCGTATTATGGAAATCGAACGGAAGTTTTTGACCAAGGAAGTGCCTTTTTCTCTGGCAGATTTTCCCGCACGGAAAATTTCCCAGTGCTATATCAGTATGTCCCCCACCATTCGTCTGCGGCAATGGGATGATCGTTATATCCTGACGGTAAAGGGAAAAGGACTGCTGGCGAAAGAGGAATTTGAACTGGAAATCACCAAGGAGGAGTACGACCATCTGCTGACAAAGGCAGAAAGCCCAGCAGTGGAAAAAGTGCGGTATCTGGTGCCTTTGGAGGATGGTTTGACAGCGGAAGTGGATGTGTATGAAGGAAAACTGGCAGGGCTTATGACTACGGAAGTGGAATTCCCTACACTGGAAGAAGCGGAAGCCTATGAGCCGCCCTATTGGTTTGGGAAAGATGTTTCCTTTGACCATCGGTATAAAAACACTAGTCTGTCTTTATATGGCATACCGGAAGAACAGGAATGAAAAAATGGCTGTTTGCACAGCCTTTTTTTACGTTCTTTTTTCTTTTTCCCCAGCATAGACTGTATCGGAAAGACAAGCAAAGGGGAGAAGAAACGTGTATCAACGGCGATATGATAAAGTGTATCTGATGCTGCGGCAGGAAACGGCAGGCTATGGTATGGGCAGTCGGGGGCCTTGGGGCAGCTGTATTCTGGAAATCAAAAATGGACAGGGAAAACTGACGGTGGCGGTGGAAGGACTGCGCCCCCTTATTCATGGACAGTATCAGGTTTATGGACTTTTGGCAAAGGATGGGGAATGCAAGGGGATTTCCTGCGGTGATTTGGCTGTGAACAAACAGGGACACGGAGAAATGGCATGGGATTTTGACCCG
>CATZIM010000161.1 GCA_958420075.1 uncultured Clostridia bacterium
ATGATAAAGTGGCGGAAGGTCATTTGCTTTCACCCAAAGATATTGCGACTGTTTCTATTTTGCCGGAGCTTATCGAAGCAGGCATTGCTTCCTTGAAAATTGAAGGCCGTATGAAAAATCCGGAATATGTGGCAGGGGTCACACGGATTTATCGAAAATATATTGACATGTATTTTGAAGATCCAGAACATTATGAAGTTTCTTTGGATGATATGAAAGAGCTGACCCAGCTGTTCAACCGTGGAGGTTTTACAGAAGGTTACTATACTTCCCGCGGCGGTCTGGACATGATGAGTGTGGAACGTCCCAAAACTTGGGGGTTAAAAGTAGGGATTGTGGATAAATATCTGCCACAGCATAAAAAAGTGGTTATTCGTACCAGAGAGCCTCTGGTTCCAGGTGATGGTATTGAGGTTTGGACTAGCCGAGGCCCTCATGTAGGTTGTCAGGTGACCAAACATTCCAAAGCAGGGGAAGTAATCACCCTGACATTGGAAGGCGATATTGAGAAAAATGATGTGGTTTATCGTACCTATGGCAAGGCACTCCATGATGCTTTGCAGAAAACATGGGAAAAAGAAACCAGAAAACTGCCGATTTATGGCGTTTTAAAGGCCAGAAAAGGAGAACCACTGGCATTGCAGTTATGGGATAATATGGGCAGCAGCGTATATGTGACTGGAGAAATGGTGCAGGAAGCCAGCAACCAGCCCACTGCTGTGGAAAAACTGCGTCAGCAGATTGAGAAAATGGGGGCAACACCCTTTGCACTGGCTGACCTGGATGTGCAGGCAGATGAAAACATTTATGTGGGTATCAGCAATTTGAACCAGCTCCGTCGTGATGCGGCAGAAGCTCTGGAACAGGCAATGCTGAAAAAGACAAAGCGGAAAAATATGGAGCGGGGAGAAGCGCCTCGTCAGGCAAAGGAACCTCGTCTGCTGAAAAAGAAACTGCATGTTTTGGTAAGCAATCTGGAACAGCTGGATGCTGCTGTGAAACAAAAAGGCGTGGAGCGTATTTATGTAGAATCCACTATGGAGCTGGAAGAACATCTGGCTGATGTCATTGCGAAATGCCGTCGTTATGATGTGGCATGTTATGCGGCACTGCCTCGTGTGGATCGGGAACGTCCTGAAGACGAAAGCAGATTGCAGCGTTTCCTGGAAAGCGATCTGGATGGTTTCCTGGTGCGTTCCGCAGGGCAGTTTGGCGCAGTCAAAAATTCCGGCAAGAAAATTACCGCAGACTATAATCTGAATGTGGTAAACCGGGAAGCGGTGCTGTTCTGGCAGGAACAGGGGGCAGATAATGTATGCCTTTCTGTGGAAAATAATCTGCAGGAAATCCGTGCAATGGCAGACAGTTCCTGTGAAATGGTGGTTTATGGCTATCTGCCTTTGATGACAACACAGCAGTGCCCTATCGGGAATTTCGCTGGAGAAAAACACAGCGGTCAGTACTGTAAGAAACGCTGGAATCAGGATTTGTATTTCCTGCGTGACAGAAAGGGTGAGAAATTCCCGCTGATGACAGACTGTGAACGTTGTGTATGTTCTATTTTGAATGGGAAACCCCTGTTTGCATTGAAGTTTTATGATGAAGTGCTGGATAACGCAGTGGGGAGCGTTCGTCTGAACTTTACAAAGGAAGGCCCGGCAAGGGTAGAACGCATTGTTCGGGCTTACGCCGAAATGACAAAAGACACTGCGCATTGCAGTGCGGAAACAAGAGCTCTTTTGCAGCAGATGAGCGAAAAAGGCAGTACAAAAGGGCATTTCTTCCGTGGAGTGGAGTGAGGATATGTTTGATTTGATTATTATGCTGAGCAGGTACCTGTTCGTCATCTACATCGGACTGTATCTGTGGGAAGCTATTGTGTATATCGCGTACGAGCAGGGCGGCTATCTGGGCAGCCCTTATCGGGCGGTATCTGTACAGCGCAGATTGGTTGTGCTGATGCATTTAACGGCGTTCCTGATTTTGTCGTATAATCGGGACACTTATCTGTTTGATTGGCAGGCATTGCTTTTCGGGGCAATATCGTTGGTATTTCTGCTGGTAGCCATTCAGCTGCTGGATCGGTTTTATTATGAAGGATGTCCTTTGATCTGGACGGGGATGCTGTTTTTGATGGATGTCAGCCTGATTATGCTTCAGAGAGTAGATCCAGCATTGGCCCGTAAACAGCTGGTATGGATGGCTCTTGGTCTGGCAGGTATGCTGGCGTTGCCGTCTATTTTGCGGCTGATTCCAAGATTTGAGATTTTTGAATGGGCATACATTATTGTTTGTTATGGGTTGCTGCTGTTCACACAGATTTTTGGTGTGGAACACGGCGGTTCCCAGAACTGGTTGGAAATTGGCAGCATTAGTTTCCAGCCTTCTGAAATTGCAAAGTTCCTGTTTATATTCTATTTGGCCAGCGTTTTCAGAAAACGTGTGGAACTGCGGGAACTGCTCATCACGGGCGGTTTGAGTGCCGGCGTAGTTATTTTGCTGGTACTCCAGAAAGATTTGGGCAGCGCCCTGATTTTCTTCATGACATTTATGACCATGCTGTATATCGCTACATCCAATGAAGTACTGTTTTTGATGGGCATGGGGGCGGCCAGCTTTGCGGCTACCATTGCTTATAAACTGTTTTCCCATGTGCAGGTTCGTGTGGCAGCATGGCGTGACCCTTGGGCGGACATTGATCATGGCGGTTATCAGATCGTTACTTCTTTGTTTGCCATTACCACTTACGGGCTTTTTGGCAGCGGTTTGACAAAAGGCATGCCTGTCAGCATTCCCGTTGTGGAAAGTGACTGTATTTTTGCGGCAATCTGCGAGGAATTCGGCGCACTCTTTGGCGCTGGCATCATTTGTATTTTTATTATGCTGTTATAGCGCGGGATCCGTATCACATTGGACTGCACCAGAAGATATTACAGCTTGCTGGCAGCAGGCTTTACAGCCATGATTGCTTTTCAGGCATTTGTCATCATCGGCGGTGTCATCAAACTGATCCCTCTGACTGGGGTTACACTGCCTTTGGTCAGCTACGGCGGTACTTCTGTACTGGTAAGCTTGATGATGTTTGGTATTTTGCAGTGGGTTTGCGTATATTGTGAACAGCATAGCCAGGCTGCGGCAGAACCTATGCAGCAGCAATATGTGGAAAGGAGATACGCCGATGAATAATATGAAAAAAAGCGTCAGACGGATCTTCTGGCTCCTGGCACTTTGCTTTTTTCTGCTGTTAGGATATCTGGGCAAGTTAGTGATTGTAGATCGTGCGGAAATATCCGGTAACTCCTATAATATCCGTTTGCGTAATGATGAAGAGGGTATCCAGAGAGGTGACATTCTGGACCGAAATGGAGAAGTGCTGGCGACCAGCACCAAACAGGAGGATGGCAGTTATCTGCGGGAATATCCCAGAGGACGTATGGCTGCCCACGTAACGGGATATAGTAGTGTAGGGAAAACCGGTGTGGAAGCAGCTTATAACTTTGAATTGATGTCTGTCCATCAGGAATTGCTCCAGCGTTTGTCTGGATTGCTGGAAGGGAAAGACCCCAAAGGCAATGATGTGGTACTAACATTGGATATGGATATCCAGAGTGCGGCTGGGGATCTGCTGGGCAGTACAAAAGGCGCTGTTGTGGTTATGGAACCTTCAACAGGACGCATTTTGGCTATGCAGGCATATCCAGACTTTGATCCTAACACAGTTTCTGCTGATTGGGATTATTTGACAACAGATGAGGATAGCCCCCTTGTGAACCGTGCAACCCAGGGGCTGTATCCGCCCGGATCTACATTCAAAATCATTACAGCCCTTGCGGCAATGGAATATGTGCCAGATTGGCAGAGCTTTACTTATGACTGCACAGGTGAAGCAGAATTTGAAAACAAAGTGATCCATTGTTACAATAATAAAGCCCATGGCACAGTAGATATGGAGGAAGCCATGGCAGAATCCTGCAACTGTTACTTTGCTGCTCTTGCAGAAAAAATAGGAGCAGAAAACTTGAGTAAAGTCATGAAAGAATGTGGTATTCTTTCTGATTATGGTTTTGCATTGGCACACAGTCAGAGCGTGATGTCACTGAATAAAGATTCTTCAGAAAGCGAATTGGTGGAAACTTCCATTGGTCAGGGAAAAACAAGCGTTTCTCCTCTGTATATGGCAATGATGATCTCTACTGTGGCAAACGACGGCATTATGATGCGGCCGTATATTGTTGACCACATTCAGTATGCAAATGGGGAAATCGGTGATACAACTGTGCCGGAAAAACTTATGGAAATCTGTTCTCCCACAGAAGCGAGCCAGCTTAATGACCTGCTGGTAGGTGTTGTGGATCATGGTACAGGTACGGCAGCTCAGATCAGCGGCGTGACCGTTGCCGGCAAAACGGGTACGGCGGAAAATGCCACCGGTAAAGACCATTCTTGGTTTGTAGGTTATGCGCCGGCAGAAGATCCGCAGGTTGCTGTGGCAGTTGTCATTGAAAATTCTGATTACGGCAAAGCAACACCCATTGCAGGAGAAGTTTTGGAAGTGGCATTGGAAAAATTGGCAGAATAAGGGGGAAGCCATGGAAATCAAGCTGGATTTATCAAAAGAATACGCCATTGCTTTGGAAGGCGGCGGCGCGAAGGGTGCCTATGAAATTGGCGTTTGGCAGGCATTGGAGGAAGCTGGCGTTAAATACTGTGCTGTTTCCGGTTCTTCTGTTGGCGCTTTAAATGGGGCACTGATGGCAATGCGTGATTTGGACAAAGCGGTGTATCTTTGGGAAAATCTGATGTTTTCTCAGATTATTGATGTAGATGATGCGCAGATGAAAGCCTTTTTTGATAAAGAAATGCGTTGGAATGAATGGCCTTCTTTTTTGCTGGATATGGCAAAAGTCATTAAAAATCGTGGCTTTGATGCAGAACCGTTACGGAATCTGTTGGAAGAAATGGTGGATGAGGA
>CATZIM010000162.1 GCA_958420075.1 uncultured Clostridia bacterium
GGAACACCCAGTTTTTTCTTCTGGAAGTCCATATTAGACAGAGCAAGGTTCATCAAGATACCAACCAGCAGCGCCCAACCAGAGCCTTTGAAAGCCAGAACGGCTGCCATAACCCCTGCGATACTCTTATCTGTATTGGATTTGCAGTATTCCATACCGATTCTTGCACAAACATATGCCTGGAACAGCAATGTAATAGCAGAACCTACCCCCATGATAGGTTTCATAAAGGATACGATAGGAATCAAAATAACACTCAAGAATGTAGCCATACGGAATGAGCTCATACCGCCGATGAGGGATTTCATAGCTTTTTCCCCTTCGCGATAACGCATGGCAACAGAAACGGTCATGCCTACCCACAAAGGCCCCGCCAGAGGCGGGAAAGGCGCAAAAATACCCAGAATAAAGTTACGCAGACCACTGATCAAGTTGGAACGGCTGGAATTGAAGTCAATATGCTCATCATTTCTGCTTTCCTGGGCTTCTTTTACCAGTGTTTCAGAAGTAACAAAGTCGCCAAATGCCAATACATAGCAGATCAATGCCAAGGGTACCGCTTTCAAAAATACGGATAATGACGGAACCCCTACTGCGAAAATGCTGACTGTGTTAAAAATTTCTCCAAAATCTGGAATTCGAATGATTGTGCCCAGTTCCAGTTCAGGATAAGACAATTCTTTTAACAAAATACCAATGAGCATTGCCAGCAGATAAGGGAACAAATTCCCGTACTTTGCCATAACATCTAAAATCTTGATGGTCTTTCTCTTTTTCTCGCAGAAAGGAGAAAAGCTCAAGAATGCCAGCAAAAATGTACCAACCAATGTTGCCACTGGCGCAATCATCAGCTGACTGCCTTCAGCCAACTGCCCCTGAATAACCGTAATGGGTGCAGCCAGCAAAATACCGCCTTTTACAGAAGCCGGAACCAGACGAACAAATCTGTCTGCCAATTTCGTAATCCCCATGAATATAAACAGGAACGCTACCAAGAGCTGTACTGCGATCAATGCCTGTATCCGTTCAGGCCCCTGTTCAAAACCTTCCAGGAAAACCAATGTAAAAGGCAATGTTGGTGTAATCCAGCCAGGAACAACAGGGTCACCCAGCCAGCCATGGAGCATATAAAGAAATACTTCAATGATAACGCAGCTCCATGCCAATTCATAAGGCAATCCCAAACAGTCTGTCATATAGGGAAAGGAACTTAATGCAGTTGCTCCTAAAAAAAAAAAAAAAAAAAACTCTACTTTTTCTATGCGATAATGTATGCCAGGAATCCTCCACTGGAATGGGCCCAGCGGAATATATGGCAGTTCCTTTTTGTTTGTTAAATTTCTGGCACTCAAAACCGTACGACCTCCTTATTTGATAATGACATGAATATATGCAAAGAAACTTTGCTGCTGCAAAGCTTCTTTGCTTATTCATTTATTTTTTCTTACTGTTGTTTTGCCAATGCGCTCTTACCGAAGATATTTGTGTGCTGTTTTACCAGGTACAGTGAACTTAGTATAGCTAAAACTGCGAAAACAAGCAACATAATCATTAAGGTATAAATGGCATTTTCTTCCCCGGACATTTTTGTCAGCTGTGCTGCCACAACAGGGATCAGATAACTTGCTGCGCCCATAAAGGTGTAGTAAATACCTGTATTTCTGCCTTTGGGGCCAGGATTAAACATCTGAACAACTGCCAGACCTGTCTGCAATGCACCGCCGGCTGCGAAGAAACCAAGCATTGCAATTGCAATATAAATGATGATTACCTGCTGGATGAACAGTACACCCAACAGTGCTACTGCTGTGAAAATAGAGTCAATCAAAACAACTTTCAAAGGATTCCATTTCAGTTTTGCCATCATAAACGCCCAGAATACAACGGCACAAAGGGAACCAATGGTATAAACGGAAGTCATACCTGCTGCCTGCAATTCTGTCAGACCGCAAACTGCCATACCGAAAGCTTTTGTGTACTGCTGTGCGCCATACATGATGGACATGCACAGGAAAGCATAGAACATAACCAGGAATACAACAAATTTGCTGGGTTTTACAAGCATTGCTGCTTTTGCAGCTTCGATTTCTGCCTGTGCAGCATTCTGTTTGTGACTGCCATCTTCGCCGCTTGCTGCTTTTTTCTTGTCGTCATAAGCAAAAGGCACGATAGCTGCCAATACCAGACAGATCACAGACATTACCAGAGGCAGCATGATATTCATTTTCCAGTTGCCGCCTGCTGCCATCTGTACTGCGAACAGAGGATAAATCATACCAGACAGGGATACAAAGAACTTGATCCCAATCAATGCAGAGCCGGGAGCCTTAGGATATGCTTCCTGTACTGCAGGATAACCAGCTGCATCCCAGAAACCGGATGTTGCTACACCTGACAGGAAACCGCAGATAGAAGCAACCATTGCGCTCTTTGTCGTCAAAAATCCGATGAAGCACAGGATGTATAAAAGTGCGCCGCCGATCATCAGTTTCTTACGTCCCACACGGTCGGAAATTTCGCCGCCGATCCATACGCTGACAAACTTACCGAAGCCTACCCAAGCCACGGCTGTACTTACTGCTGCCAGACCTGCCGCATAAGCCGCACTGTCTGGTGTGGACATATCAAAGCCCCATTGTGTTGCAAAATTGATATTATTCTGGCTCAGAATAATCGCCTGAATCCCATGTGTCAAATAGCACATGTAGACACATACAATTGACATCAAATAATTCTTCGTTTTCATGTTTTCCTCCCCTAACACCATTCCGTATTAGTCTAAAGGCATTTCTTTGCCTGTAAACAGTTTGAAGTTCACGGCGCCCTGTTCCATCAGCATACCTTTGCCGCCAATGGCTTTACAGCCAGCCCGTTCCGCTTCCAAAATCAATTTTGTTTTTTCTGGATTATACACAGTGTCCGCAACAACCAGATCACTGCGGAAATATGAAGGATCTACCAGGGACACATCTTCAAAGGGCTTCATTCCCATAATGGTGCCATTAATGACAATGCCGCAGGCCGCAATTTTTTCTGCCAAAACTGCCTGATCAGCTACATCATTGACTGTCACTGTGCAGTCGGGACAAGTCTTGGAAATGGTTTCCTTTAACTGTTCTGCCCTTTCAAAAAATTTATCCTTTGGATTGAAAATATGTATTTCTTTTGCACCCTCTAAAGCAAGCTGTACCTGGATAGAGGTTGCAGCGCCGCCTGCACCAAAAATCACAATTTTCTGATTTTTCACAGAAACACCATGTTTTGCCAAATTTTGCACAAAACCGATGCCGTCTGTGATGTGGCCGGTGATAACGCCATTTTCATTTGTAAAAGCATTGCAGGCACAAACCATCTGCGCCGCCGGAGAAAGTTTGTCTACCAGCTTGGCTGCGGCAACCTTACAAGGTGTTGTAAAGTTGCCGCCTTTGATATTCAGAAGACGAATGGCTTCGAAAGCCTTTTCCATCCCATCTTCTTTTACATCAAATGCCAAATATGCATAGTCTAATCCGTAATGTGCAAATGCTTTGTTATACATAGCGGGCGATCCAGAATGCCCAACAGGTGATCCAAATAAGGCATACAGTCCTGTAGTGCCTTGAATTCTTTTTTCCATTGTTCTTCCCCCAAAACTCAAAGCATCTTACAGTTTTACTGCTGCTGCATATGCTTCTTTTGTTGCATCCAATGCACGTCTTGCTCTTACTGCATCGCCAACAACGTGTACTTCGGGAACGATCTTACGCAGTTCGTCTGCGAAATCGTAAACAACGTCCTGACCTTCGCGGTGTGTATAACGGGATACAAAGCCCATGGACAGTACAACTGTATCGAAACCTCTTGCTTCGTAAATTGTCTGGTCACTGGAATCAGCAGCATTTTTGTATTTTACGCCGTCAGGCAGGATTTCCTGAACTGCTGCGCTTGTGATCTGTTTGATGTGGTATTCTTCAAATGCTTTCATCAGATATACACGATGTTCATGGATTACATCGGGACCGATGGCATCTCTCATTTCGATTACGGCTACTTCATGACCCTGTTCTGCCAGGAATTCTGCTGTTTCTGCACCAACCATGCCGCCGCCAACAACCAGTACTTTGTGGCCAACGGGGCGTTTGCCTTCCAGACAGTCAATGCCGTGTACGATTTCAGGGCTGTAAATACCTTTGATGAAAGGCAGTACCAGTGTTTCGGAACCTGTTGCCAGGATAACTGCATCAGGACGATCTTCTTTCAGCATATCCACTGTTACTGTTGTATTCAGTTTGATTTCTACACCTGCTTTTTCACATTTTACGATGTAGTTACGGATCATGTTTGTGATGTCACCTTTTCCGGGAGGGAAAGCTGCCAGTCTCATGTTGCCGCCCAGTTTGTCGGATGCTTCAAACAGTGTTACTTCGTGACCACGTACTTTTGCAATATAAGCAGCATACATACCAGCTACACCACCGCCGATAACATATACTTTTTTCACTTTTTCTGCAGGCTGCAAAGGTTCGGATTCATGACCCAGCATAGGGTTAGTCAGGCAGGCAATGGGGATACCAGCATGCATGTTTGCGATACAGCCCTGCAGACAAGCGATACAAGGTGTCATTTCTTCCAGTCTGTCTTCCATTGCTTTCAGAGGCATATGAGGATCTGCCAGAGACTGACGGCCAAAAGCAACCAGATCTGCTTTACCCTGTTTTACCATCAATTCTGCAAACTGAGGTTCTGTGTAACGACCTACAGTGATAACAGGAATGGATACGGATTTTTTGATGTTGTCAACCAGTTCTGCCGAGAAACCGCCGTGGATACCTGTAGGTGCCCACATGCATTCATCTTTCAGATGCACTGCTCTGGAAACATGCAGACCGTCGATGCCGCAGCCTTCCAGATATGCTGCAACTGCACACATATCATGGTTGTCCAGACCGCCAAACATATCTTCTGTGCTGTTGATACGAACCAGA
>CATZIM010000163.1 GCA_958420075.1 uncultured Clostridia bacterium
CAAGACAGCAAAAAACAAAAATGCGGAACATCGTGATAAATCTCTCCTTGGTGGCACATAGGAATGGCACGCAGCCGAAATGATTTTCCCAAAACAATGGTTCTGTTCAAACTGGGATTTTTTGAGAAAAACATCGTTGGAATTTTTTCAGTTTTTAAAAACTCCATCAAATCCGTTTCCAGCAGCAAATCCTCTGGCAGGAAAATCCCCTTTACCGTGTTTTGCTGCAAATATGCTTTCAAGTAGGTCGCTGAAAAATGGTCTGCATGATTATGGGAAAACACCAGATAGTCTATATGGGAAAAGTCCCCCTCTCCCGCCATAATCTCCTGTTCCAGAAACTGCGGAAGTGGACTGAAGCGATGACCTGCTTTTCCATACAGGCTATCAAACAAAACTTTGGTATCACCGTATTGCACCAGCAATCCAGTATTGGAAGTAAAAGTCATTGAAAATTGTTCCATCAAAAAACTCCTTTCTTTTTTCATAAAAAAACGATGTTTCATACCAAAGGCTCCCTTTTGCGCCAATGGCATTTCGGAAGGCAATGGTATAAAACATCGTTCTTTCGGCAGAATATCCGCAATTCGTTGTTTTGCTGCCGTGAGAGGTCGGCATTGCAAAACAAATACGAAGGTTTTATCTTCTAGGAAGTATATATGTGTATGGTTCGTGTGCTTCTTATATTAATGTAGAAAGTCATGTCTAAAGTCAAAAAAAATACAATTGAGAAATTTGGAAACAACCTTGCGGTACTGCCATCAAAAAAGTGAAGTCCACATGTTTATGGGTACATGCTTTTTCACTGATTTGTCTGTAAATAAAAGGCTAAATCAGCCATCCATAGTAACGCCGCCATCTACGTCACTGATTTCCCCTGTAGCAAAGCTGGATAAATCAGAAGCATAGAACAGAATCATATTAGCGATTTCCTGAGGCTGTGCACCTCTGCCCATAGGAATGGTGGAAATGATTTTCTGCATTTTTTCTTCACCCAGATGGCAAGTCATAGGTGTAATGGTTAAGCTGGGGCAAACACCGTTACAAGCTACACCGTAAGGTGCGCCTTCTCTGGCAACTGCTTTTGTCAAGCCAATGACACCAGCTTTGGATGCTGCGTAAGCGCTTGTCCCCAAAAGTCCGCCGCCGCGTTTTGCAGCAACAGATGCTACGTTTACGATACGGCCATATCCTGCCGCTTTCATTGCGGGATACATTACGCTGATGGCTGTATAAACACCAGTCAGATTAATGGCAATCACCCGATCCCATTCTGCCTGTGTCACTTCATCAAAAGGTGCTGTGCTGACAATACCTGCATTGTTAATCAAGCAGTGCACCTGACCGAAATCTTCCAGAATTTTACCAAAGACGGTACGGATATTTTCGCTGTCGCCCATGTTCGCCTGATAAGCTGTCGCGTTTTCTTCGCCCAGTTCCTTGCATACATTTTGTGCTGCTTCCAGATTCAGATCTACGATAATCGCATGTCCACCGCCTGCAACAACACCTGTTGTAACCGCTTTGCCAATGCCGCTGGCGCCGCCAGTGATGATTACATTTTTATTTGTAAAGTCCATTTGTTTCACTCCTTACATAAAAACAACGTTCGTATTTGATTTATTTTTTGAATTCATTTTGCTTATTTTTGAATTTTATATTTAGACTTTAGCATTCAAATTCTTTTCTGTCAAGTCATTTTTCCATGTCCAAATAAAAATGGAAATTCTACCAAAAATCCTTTTGAATCTCATCACATACACGCGTTTTTTTGTATAAATTTACGAACATACACTGTTTTTCGTTTTATGCAGCCCAAAGCTGTGAATTCTCGGTTATTTTTCGGCTTGACTTTATGTTTAGATTTCTTTATATTAGAAAAAGATAAAAGTTTCACAATTTGGAAAATCCACTTTTATCCTTGTTCTACGGAAATGGGGGTATATTCTATGACACGAGCAGCAGGACAAGATGAATCTTTACTAGACTATGCACTGCGGGAAATCAAAGCCCGTATTCAAAATGGTACCTACCCGCCTGGTACCAAACTTTCCACACAGGAAATATCTGACTCTCTTGGCATCAGCCGTACACCTGTCGTTGCTGCCATCAATCGTTTGGTCGCGCAGGGTGTTGCTGAGGCAATTCCACGACGCGGCACCATTGTAGCTCGCCTGAATGGACGGCAAATCAAAGATATGATCGATGTTCGCCGGATGATTGAGGAATTCTCTATTCCCCTGGCCATCAAAAACCTTGATTTTTATCCCAATATCCTGCAGGAAATGCAGGAAGTGACCGAATATTTTACAGACAATGAACTTTCGGATTACACCGTTTTTGCAAACCTGGATACCAAATTCCATCAGCTTTTCGTATCCTTAACCGGCAACCAGCAATTGATGAACCTATATGAAATGAACTGGAGCGTTGGTGCCCTTTTCTATATGTATAGCGTCTCTAAAATGCCTTTGTCCCGTCATGTGAAAGCATTCAACCATCACAAAGAAATTTTTGCCGCTTTGCTTTCCAAAAATGAAGAAGAACTCCGTGCAAAAATCACGGAACATTTTGGCATGATCTATGATTCCATCGAATGGTATGAATCTCAGGTCAACAACATGGAAAAATAAAACTGCTTTTGACGACAAAGCAACAAATAAATGTCTGGCATATGATCCACACAGGGAATATGCCAGACGTTTTTTATTTCAAAAATGAACAGGACATTCTTTATAGCATCTTCATCACAAAACAAAGAAAGCTGGAATTCTCATGATCCAGAGAATTCCAGCTTTCTTATTTTTCATAAAATTGGTATTTCTTAAGGGAAGTTGCTTTTGATATATGCGTCTTTTATGCGCAATACAAGACTCTTTTTATTCAGCTAAGAACCCAGGCAACCAAGTTGTCAGAGCGGGAATATATGTGATCAACAGCAAAATGATCAAAGACATCAAAAGCATAGGTGCAACGGCCTTCAATGCTGCCGACAGCTTCGAACCTGCCAACTGGTTCCCCATCAGCATACAAATACCAACTGGAGGTGTGATCAGACCAATACACAGGTTGAAGGACATAACAATACCAAACTGAATGGTATCAATGCCAAAAGCTTTCATCAAAGGCAGCAGCAAAGGTGTCATCATAACGATTGCCGCATTTGCTTCCATCAGCATACCGATGATCAGGAACAGTACGTTGATGAGCAGCAGGATAACAATAGGGCTGTCTGTGAAGGATGCAAAGCCATTCAAAATGGTTTCAGGCAGACCAGAAACTGTTACAACATAGCTAGAGGACTTAGAAAGGCCTACCATCATCAGAATGGTTGCTGTAGAGATGGAAGAATCAATCAAAACAGAGCCCAAATCCTTGAAAGACATATCTTTATACACAAAGAAACTGATCAGCAATGCATAGATAACTGCTACAGCTGCGGATTCTGTGGGAGAGAAAATACCACCGAAAATACCGCCCAGAATGATAACAGGCATCAGTAATGCCCAAATACCATCTTTTACTGTGCAAGCGATTTCTTTAGGAGATTTCCGCTTGTGCGCAGGCAAATTATGCTTTTTACCATAGAAAAGTGCATAACCTACCAAAACCAGAGCCAACAGCACACCGGGGATAACAGAACCCAGGAACAGTTTTGATACAGATACCCCTGTAATACTGCCATATACAATCAGTGTGATAGAAGGCGGGATAATTGGACCAAGAATAGAAGCCATAGAAGCAATGGCTGCCGCAAAATGTGCAGGGTATTTTTCTTCCTTCATGGCAGGAATGGTTGTCCCACCTACGGCAGAAACTGTCGCAACACCGGAGCCGGAAATTGCACCGAACAATGCAGATGCCACAACAGTAACCAGTGCCAAACTACCTTTAATCCATCCGATAAACGCGTTGGATATGCCAATCAGTTTCCCCGTGATACTTCTTGACATGATATTACCTGCCAAAATGAAGAAGGGAATCGCAAGCAGGGAGCTGGAGTTCATGCCGGCAAACATTTTCTGTGCCAGAATTTCAAAAGGCAGATCTGCCATAGCCATAGCGATCAAAGCGGAAATCCCCAGGGAAAGATAAATAGGAATCCCAAAAAGTGCGAGGATAATCAATCCAATGATGATAACTGCCCCAATATTCATTTACACATCCGCTCCTTTCTTGCATTGTTTTAATTTTTCCACATTCTTCCCGATGACTTCAAAAGATGTCAAAATCATTAGAACTGCGCCTAATGGCATACATGCATAGGGAATTGCCATGGAAACTTGAAGCCCAGGTGTAATATTTACGGCACTGATCTTGCACAGGGAAATGGAATATACAAACAATACCGCCAAGAACAAAATACCCAGGATTGTAACAACGATGGTATAAATATATTTTGTCCGTTCTTTCATCAGATTCAAAAATACATCTACCTGCAAATGGCTGTTTTTCCGCAGCGCAATGGCAGAACCGATAAATACATCATAGATAAACAGATATCGCGCCAGCTCTTCACTCCAGGCATTAGACGCATGAAAAACATAACGAAGAACGACCTGATACGCAATGACAATGACCATGATTGCCGCTGTGACTACCAAAAATACTTTTTCGACAGATTCCAGCCCGTCCAAAAATTTTGTATATTTTTTCAGCATAAAATCTTCCTTTCTGCTTATTTTCTACCTTAATTATGCAGTGCCTTCCACCGCATCATCCTGAACGGCTTCTTCTGTTTCAGCTGCGCCTTCCCTTGTGGGATCCATAGCTTTGATGCGGTTTGCCCAGTCAGAAAGTTCAGGATAATATGTATCTACAAAGTCTTCATAGTAATCGATGAATTCCTGTGTGTCCACTTCCAGAACAGTACATCCGCTGTCAATCAGCTTCTGTTCTGTTTCTGCTTCTCTGTCCAGCATCAGGCTGTTCATCTGATCAGATGCAT
>CATZIM010000164.1 GCA_958420075.1 uncultured Clostridia bacterium
TTGTCTTATAAAAATCTTACGAATTTCCTACATTTCGACTTCAAGGTATACGAAAAGATACACTAATAATATACAATTATTTACTTATATAATACATAAGTATACGAATGTAATAGGAAATATATGGAAAGGAAAATGCGGCAAAAAAGAGTGGAAATACATATCAAAAAGAAAAAGGAAACTAAACACGTAAAGAACTATATGATACCACAGAAAAAACAATAAAAAAAGACCTCCTCAAAAGAGGAGGTCTCTTATTCTCACAAAGGTTAAACACTTAGTGGAAACAAATTATTTGTTGCCGTTCAGTGTAGCTGTCTTTGTAGCTGCATCCCATGTGATATCTGTTACGCCCAGAGCGTTGCCCAGATCTCTCAGGCCCAGGAACATTCTGTTTTCTTTGATTTCAACGGATGTGGATGCGGGGATAGGAGCAGCGTTTACATATACAACTTTCTGACCATATGTCATGGAGATGATCTTGGAGCCGTACATTACTGTAGCTGTTCTTGTAGCCTGATCCCACAGAACGTTGTTGGAGTTGATGCCCAGAGCTACGGATACAGCTCTCAGAGGCAGCATTGTGTAACCATCAGCGTTGATGTATGCGGGTACAGGGATTTCCTGTTTTGTTTCACCGGAGATAACGTATTTTTCACCAACGGGAACTACAACTTTAGTTGTGAAGGAATCTGTATCTTCACGACCAGCTGTTACGATGTTTACGAAACCAGCTTTAGCTGTTTCGCTGTAGAAATCATCGTTGATGTCAGCGATTACTTTGTTTTCTTTTTCAGAAGCGGGTTTCAGGATAGCCTGTGCCAGATAACCTTTTGTTGCATTATCAGCTACATCGCCATCATTGTTGAACTTATCAGCCAGCATTGTAGGAGAGTATACATCCAGGTCATAAGCACCTGCGGGCAGGCTTCTGTCCATGTACAGCTGCATGCCGGACAGTGTTACAACTGCGGGTTCGTCATCACTTCTGGAGTCAACTGTGAAGTACAGAACGCCGTCTTTTTCTTTGATTTCATTGTCTTTGATTTCCAGACCGGATTTGTCGTCTACAGCGATTTTGCCTTCGTCGTCAAATTCGATTTTGTCCAGAGCCAGTCTGAATTCTGTGTTTTTGTCCCACAGACCAGCTTCTGCTTCTTTGATCACTACGGATGTAGGGATTTCTGTGTTTCTGTAGTCGATCTGCATGTCGTTCTGCTGAGCTTCAACTACGTAAGGTTTTACGAATTTAGCGATTGTTACTTCCTGTTCTTCAACAGCGTCGCCTGTCAGTTTCAGAACAACGTCGCCTTCGAAGTTAGGGTCAGCAACCAGTTTCAGTGTGAAGCTGATTTCTGCAGGATCGTCTTTGTTTGTATCGTTAGGGTTTGTTTCTTCCCAAGTTCTTCTCTTGAATGTCAGGTCGATGTAATCGCCTTCATCGTAAGCATCCTGGAACCACTGTTCTGTTGTTTTGCCGCTTGTTGTCAGTTTGAAGTCGCCATCTGTGGATGTGCTGATTTCATCTGCAACATAAACGCCTTCAGGCAGGCTCAGTGTGAAGTCTTTGCTGTTGTTCCAAGCGCCAGCGAAAGATTCTTTGATTGTTACTTCCAGAGCATCGTGATCGCTGTCGTCTGTGATACCTGTGTTGTTAACGTCAACGCCGCTGTAGATTACAGGTACGTCTTCGTCTTCATCAACGGACATGGATACTGTGTAGTCAACTACTTTAGCAACTTCTACAGAAACTGTGTCGTTACCATCAACATATACTTTGATAGTAGCTGTAGAACCAGATTTAGCGGAAGTAGCTTCCACTTTCAGACCAGCAATTTTGAACCATTCTGCACCTGTGATACCGTCACCGATATTTTCGAATGTTACTTCATCGTCGTCCCATGCAACATCGGGAACAGGTGTGCCTTTATTTGTAGACAGTGTCAGGTCAGATTTTACGAATTCAAAGCCGCTGTTCAGTTTCAGTCTGATGTCTGTGCCGTTTTTAGCAACTGCGCCCAGAGTATCGCCAACTGCGGGTTCGATTTTCAGTTCTTTGATTTCAGCAACTTCTTCTGTAGCTACATCAACTGTATCTTTAACAGAAGCTTTGATACCTTTAGCTTCTACGGAAGCAAATACCAGGTCATCGCCGTTTGTGATTGTTGCGTCGTCGGAATCAACGGAGATTGTAGCTGTTTTGCCTTTGGATGTTTTATCCATAACCATCTTAGACAGGTCAATACCGATTACCATGCCTCTTTCAAACTGTGTTGCATTTTCTTCATTTTTTTCAGCTACTGTGAATTCGAATTCATTATCGTCTGTTACATCAACAGTGATTGTTTCGAAGTTTTTAGTTACATCTGCGCCGTCATATCTAACATAAACACTATCATCTTTAATATGAGTGTTTTTTACCAGATCTACAACGTTATCTGTTGTAACTGTGAATTTCAGGCTATCAACGCCTTTTGTTGTGTCAGCGGTTGTCAGTGTCAGCTGCAGTTCGGAACCACCGATTGCTTCGCCAGCTGTAAGTTCGCCATCTGCGAAGTTTTTAGCGTCAACCACTTTAGCTGTTGCTTTGAAGTCGCTAGAAGCTGCAAATGCTGTTGCAGGAACCAGAGATACGACCATAGCCGCAGCCATTACCATGGAAAGAAATTTTTTCATGGGTTCATTCCTCCTTTTAAAATTTTGTTTTCGTCTGTGTTCGTTTTATAATTATACAACGAAGCGCATTTCGCTCTGTGCCTCTGTCGTTACTGCCGCCCGATTGAAGCAGCTCCTTTGGGTCCGTCAGTCCCCTCTCCCCATTCCATGAGGATTCCTTCTTCGCCGCCGGCTCTCCTTCGCCCGTTTGTCAGGAACGGACAGAACGTACAGATTTACTTTGCATGACTTATGATATCAGGAGGTAAACTTTTTGGCAATACTTTTTTTCTAATTGTAATATAACTGTAATTTTGGTGTAAATTAAGGGTTTTTTCATGTAATATAAGGGTTTTCTCATAAAAAGTTATCCACTTTTCCACAGGGTTATCCACAATTCTGGGGATAACCTTGTGGATGGAGACAGACCATGTCCCGGTTTATTTTTTTGCCCGAAAGTCAAATTCTCCGGAAAAAGCTTCGCAATTTATGAATAAAATTTACAATAGTTTGCGATTCATGAACTCATTTCACTTTTTTTCACAAACAAAAAAGCCTTTTGGAAATCCAAAAGGCTTTTGATTTTGACATTATGCTTTTTGTTTGTAAAGTTTCTGTACCAGTTCGAATTCTTCCACGATTTCTTTTTCAGGCGCGGGCGTTGCCAGGCTGACGATGATGTTCACCAGCGCACCTGTTACGAATGCGGGCAGCAGTTCATAGATGCCGAAAGCACCGCCCAGAGGGGCAACGAGGTACTTCCAAACGAATACCATAACACCGCCGGCGATCATGCCTGCCAGCGCGCCGTATTTATTGGAGCGTTTCCAGAACAGAGCGAATACGACAACGGGGCCGAAAGATGCGCCGAAGCCTGCCCATGCAAAGGATACGATACCGAATACAGAGCTGTTAGGGTCACGTGCCAGGAAAATAGCGATGATGGAAATCACGATAACGGTGATACGCGCAATGGTCATAGCTGTTTTTTCAGAAATATTTACTTTAAAGAAGCCACGCAGCAGGTTCTGGGACACACTGGAGGATGCCGCCAGAAGCTGAGAGTCCGCTGTGGACATGGTTGCCGCCAGAATACCAGCCAGAATGATGCCGGCAACAAATGCCGCCACAGCGCCCTGCTGGCTCAGCAGGTCCGCAATGCGCACGATGATGGTTTCGGATGTAGAGCCTTCCAGGAAAGGAATGGCGTTTGCTTTTGTCATGGCATAGCCAACGATACCGATGCTGACTGCAATTGCCATGGAGATGACAACCCAGATGGATGCCACACGACGGGACAGTGTCAGTTTTTCTTTATCCTCGATGGCCATGAAACGCAAGAGGATATGAGGCATACCGCAGTAACCCAGACCCCATGCCAAAACGGAAACGATGGTCAGCAGGCTGTAAGGTTCTGCTGTGCCGGTTGCAACGCTGTATGTTTCGGTCATGTTCAGGTAACCGGGCATTGCCTGTACGTCTGTGATGATGGTATCCCAGCCGCCGGCTACTTTTACGCCGAAGAGCAGGATAATGATCAGCGCGATGGTCATGAAGATACTCTGGATCAGGTCTGTTGCGCTGGCTGCCAGGAAGCCGCCTGTTGCGGTATAGCCAACGATAACAACAGCGGAGATAATCATTGCCCAAACATAGTCTACACCGAACAAGCTGCTGAAGAGTTTGCCGCAGGCAGCAAAACCGGATGCTGTGTAAGGGATGAAGAATACGATAATGACGATGGCGGAAATGCACATCAGGATGTTTTTGTTGTCACGATATCTGCGGGAGAAAAAGTCAGGGACAGTGATGGAGTTATCTGCCACATGGGAGTAAATACGGATTCTCTTGGCAATGATGAGCCAGTTGAAATAAGTACCGATGGCAAGACCGATAGCTGTCCACGCCGCGTCTGCCACACCTGTCAGGTAAGCAACGCCGGGCAGACCCATCAGAAGCCAGCTGCTCATGTCGGATGCTTCCGCACTCATGGCTGTTACAAAGGGGCCCAGTTTTCTGCCGCCCAGATAGAAGTCGTCTACGTTGTTGTTTTTCTTGGAGCAATAGATGCCGACGCCCAGCATGGCAATGAGGTAAATGGCGATGGCAATCATAATACATACTTTTGCTGATAGCATTTTCTCAAATCCTTTCTTACATATCTTTCTTATAGAGAAAAGCCTTTTTTCGGGTCAGTCCTCCCGTTGCCGATCCGAAAAAAGGCTTTTCGTCTTACATTCACATGCAGTATACCACAAAACAAATTAGACTGAAATACAGAATGATGTATAG
>CATZIM010000165.1 GCA_958420075.1 uncultured Clostridia bacterium
CTCCTGACCAATAATATCTGCAACCAGCTCACCAAATGGTATGAAAACCTTGCAGTAGAACTGGATATTCCCTGCATCGTAATCGACGTACCTTTCAACCACACAATGCCTATTCCTGAATATGCAAAAGAATACATTGCTGATGAATTCAGAAATGCTATTTCTCAGCTGGAAGTAATCTGCGGCAGACCTTTCGATTGGAAAAAATTCCAGGAAGTAAAAGCACAGACACAGCGTTCCGTATATCAGTGGAACAGAATCGCTGACTTCACAAAATATAAACCCTCTCCTCTGAATGGTTTCGACCTGTTCAACTACATGGCTCTGATCGTTGCAGCTCGTTCTCTGGACTACTCTGAAATCACATTCAAAGCTTTCGCAGACGAACTGGAAGAAAACCTGAAAGCTGGTATCTACGCATTCAAAGGCGCAGAAAAAACACGTATTCAGTGGGAAGGTATCGCTGTATGGCCTCACCTGGGTCACACATTCAAAACACTGAAAAACATGGGCACAATCATGACAGGTTCCGCTTACCCCGCTATCTGGGATCTGACATATGATGCAAACGACGAATCCCTGCACTCCATGGCAGAAGCTTACACAAGAACATACATCAATACATGCCTGAGCAACAAAGCAGCTGTACTGATGGATATCATGGAACATGGTAAAGTTGACGGTGTTGTTTACCATCTGAACAGAAGCTGCAAACTGATGAGCTTCCTGAACGTAGAAACAGCTGAAATCATCAAAGAAAAGAACGGCTTGCCTTATGTAAGCTTTGACGGCGACCAGACAGACCCTCGTGTATACTCTCCTGCACAGTATGAAACTCGTGTTCAGGCTCTGGTTGAAATGATGGAAGCAAACGTAGCAGCAGAATAAGGAGGAGAAAACAATGAGTAAAGTTGAAGCGATCTTATCTCAATTGAAAGACATTGCAGCAAATCCTAAAAAAGCAATGGATGACTATAAAGCAGAAACCGGTAAAGGCGCTGTAGGTATCATGCCTATCTACGCTCCCGAAGAAATGGTTCATGCAACAGGTTACCTGCCTATGGGTATCTGGGGTGCACAGGGCAAAACAATTTCCAAAGCTCGTACATACCTGCCTCCTTTTGCTTGTTCCATTATGCAGCAGGTTATGGAACTGCAGTGCGAAGGTGCTTATGATGACCTGGCAGCTGTACTGTTCTCCGTACCTTGTGACACTCTGAAATGCCTGAGCCAGAAATGGAAAGGCACATCCCCTGTTATCGTATTCACACATCCTCAGAACAGAGGCCTGGAAGCAGCTAACAAATTCCTGGTAAAAGAATACGAACTGGTTAAAGCTCAGCTGGAACACTATCTGGGCGTAACAATCACAAACGCAGCTCTGGAAAGATCCATCGCTATCTACAACGAAAACAGACAGGTTATGCGTGAATTCGTTAAAGTAGCAGCTGACTACCCTCAGGTAATCGACGCTGTTAGCCGTCACGCTGTATTCAAAGCTAGACAGTTCATGCTGAAAGAAAAACACACAGAACTGGTTAAAGAACTGATTGCTGAAGTAAAAGCAATGCCCGTTCAGCCTTGGACAGGTAAAAAAGTTATCGTTGCTGGTATCCTGCTGGAACCCAACGAACTGCTTGACATCTTCAACGAATTCGGTCTGGCTATCGTAGACGATGACCTGGCTCAGGAATCCAGACAGATCCGTGTAGACGTTCTGGATGGCGAAGAAGGCCCTCTGTACAGAATGGCAAAAGCATGGCAGCAGATGTATGGTTGCTCCGTTGCAACAGACACCAAAAAAGGCCGTGGCAAAATGCTGATGAACAAAATGACTCAGACAGGCGCAGATGCAGTTATCATCGCTCAGATGAAATTCTGTGATCCCGAAGAATGGGATTACCCTGTAATGTACAGAGAATTCGAAGAAAGAGGCGTTAAGAACCTGATGATCGAAGTTGACCAGGAAGTTACATCCTTCGAACAGGTTAAAACAAGACTGCAGTCCTTCGTTGAAATGATGTAATTCACATCCATTTCGTAATTAAAAAGTAATTTAAATACTTTGACACTGGGGCAGGCGTCTGCCCCAGTGTCTTAGAATTATGCAAAAGAGATTTAGGAGGATTTTAACGATGAGAAAAGTTAAAATTATTACTGCTGATGAAGCAGCTAAACTTGTAAAAAATGGTGACACCATTACTACCAGCGGTTTCGTTGCAAGTGCTATTCCTGAAGCACTGAACAAAGCAGTTGAAAAAAGATTCCTGGAAACAGGCGAACCCAACAACCTGACATATGTATACTGCGGTTCTCAGGGTAACAAAGATGGCCGTGGCGCTGAACACTATGCTCACGAAGGCATGCTGAAAAGATATATCGCAGGTCACTGGGCAACAGTTCCCGCTCTGGTAAAAATGGCTCTGGAAAATAAAATGGAAGCTTACAACGTATCTCAGGGTGCTCTGTGCCACCTGTTCAGAGATATCGCTGCTCATAAACCCGGTACTTTCACAAAAGTTGGTCTGGGTACTTTCATCGACCCCAGAAACGGCGGCGGTAAAGTAAACGATATCACAAAAGAAGATATCATCGAACTGGTTAACATTAAAGGTCAGGATTACCTGTTCTACCCTGCATTCCCTATTCATGTAGCTATGATCAGAGGTACATATGCAGATGAAAGCGGTAACATCTCCTTCGAAAAAGAAGTATCTCCTCTGGAAGGTACATCCGTATGCCAGGCTGTTAAAAACAGCGGCGGTATCGTTATCGTTCAGGTAGAAAGAGTTGTGAAAGCTGGTACTCTGGATCCTAGACTGGTTAAAGTTCCTGGTATCTATGTTGACTACGTAGTAGTAGCTGACTCCGCAGATCATCAGCAGACACTGGATTGCGAATACGATCCTACTCTGTCCGGTGAAAAACGTATGCCTGACGTTGCTCCCGAACCCCTGCCTCTGAGCGCTAAAAAGATCATTGGTCGTCGTGGTGCAATGGAACTGGAAAAAGACGTTGCAGTTAACCTGGGCGTAGGTGCTCCTGAATATGTTGCATCTGTTGCTAACGAAGAAGGTATCGGCGACTTCATGACACTGACAGTAGAAGGCGGCGCTGTTGGCGGCGTTCCCGCTGGCGGCATCAGATTCGGTTCTGCTTACAACGCAGACGCTCTGCTGGATCAGGGTTATCAGTTCGACTTCTATGATGGCGGCGGTCTGGATCTGTGCTACCTGGGTCTGGCAGAATGTGATGGCCATGGTAACATCAACGTTTCCAGATTCGGTCCTAGAATCGCTGGTTGCGGCGGCTTCATCAACATCACTCAGAACACACACAAAGTATTCTTCTGCGGTACTTTCACAGCCGGCGGCCTGAAAGTAAAAGTTGAAGATGGTAAAGTAATTATCGCTCAGGAAGGTAAACAGAAAAAATTCCTGAAAGACGTTGAACAGATCACATTCAACGGCGATATCGCTCTGCAGAACAAACAGGAAGTTATGTACATCACAGAAAGATGCGTATTCCAGCTGAAAGAAGATGGTATGCACCTGACAGAAATCGCTCCTGGTATCGACCTGCAGACACAGATCCTGGATATGATGGATTTCGAACCCATCGTTGACAGAGATGCTAACGGCGAAATCAAACTGATGGATGCAAAACTGTTTGCAGAAGGTTTGATGGGTCTGAAAGAAATGAAAGAAAGCTGCTAATTCCTTTATTTCTGCATAATGGAACACAAGGAACTCTCGTAAGAGAGTTCCTTTTTTTATGGTAAAAAGGAGTGTTCTGTGGTATGCTGAAAAGAAAAGAATGGTATGAATTTTTTATGGATAAAGGAGGATTTGAAATGCAGTTTTCATCCGCTAAAATTAGAAATTTGGAATTGAAAAATCGCTGGATCATGCTGGCTATGCATACAGGTTTCGCCGAAGGCGATGCATTGACAGAACGAGAATATGCTTTTTACGAAGAACGCGCAAAGGGCGGCGCAGCAGCAGTCACCATGGTTTTGGGTGTAAATGATGCAGGCGCATTGAAAGGTATGTATCATGCAGACACATTAGATGGAAATAGCTTGCAAACATTGGCTGAACGTCTGCACCAATATGATTGTAAATTGATTGTGCAGTTATTCCATTGCGGCAGAAACGAAAGCAGAAAAAATCATGGAGAAAAGCCGCTTCTGGCACCATCTGCAGTTGCTTCACCCATTTTCCGTGAAGAACCTCAGGAAATGACAGAGGAAGATTTGATGCAGACAAAGGCTGATTTTGCCAAAGCAGCAGCTTTTTGTAAAGAAAATGGCGTAGATGCAGTGGAAATCAGTGCTTCCGCAGGATATTTGCTTTCTGAATTTCTGTCACCTATCACCAATTTGCGAACAGATAAATATGGCATGGGAGAAGACAAAGGAATGACGTATCCTTTGGAAGTTTTGCAGGCTGTGAGAGAATCTGTTGGAGATTATCCCGTTTTGATAAAAGTTTCTGGAGCCCAGATGTTGGATGGCGGTTATGAACTGACAGATACCATTGTTTTTTGCAGAAAAGCGGAACAAGAAGGATTCATTGATGCCATTACAGTAACAGGTGGTTGGCATGAATCCCCTGTGGAACAGATTTCCTTCTATGTATCCAAAGGGGCTTATGCACCTTTGGCAGGAGCTGTGAAAAAATATACTTCTGTGCCTGTCATTGCATGCAACCGTATTCAGGACGCAGAAACAGCAGAACGGATTTTGGAAGAAGGTATGTGCGACTTTGTTGGTTCCGCAAGAGCTTTTCTGGCAGATGCTCATTATGTGGAAAAATTGCAGAAACAGGAAATGTTTAATCCTTGCCAGGCTTGCAATCACTGTATTATGGATGTTTTGAAGGGAAAAGAACTGCACTGCGCTTTCTGTCCCGAAGCAGGCAATGAATAT
>CATZIM010000166.1 GCA_958420075.1 uncultured Clostridia bacterium
TGGTGGAGTGCTTCAAACGCTGCTTTTACGTCGACACCACTTCCAAGCATCCGGCCAAATCTCGGGTCTTTCTCCAATTCCTCCTGCAGGTCGAAATTTGGATAGAAATTTCTAAGCTGTTCCGCTTCCTGGATCCATCCTTCATAGATGCGATTCGTCTGTCTCTGGCGTTCTGCCTCTTCTCTCCAGTTTCTCAGCTGTCTGTTTTCCAGTTCCATTTGCTGCATATGCTTATACTGTTCCACAGTTAACCCCGCGTCCGCAGCAGCCTCTTCGTAGAAAGAGTTATCCTGCTGGATTGCTTTTAACAGAGATTCTGCATCTTCCGGATTTTCAACACCATATTTCTGGGCCAGAATTTCCATAATTGGCGCCGTCTGGTTTACTTTCTTTTCCAGATTTTTCGTTTCTTTGAATCTGGAATTGATGAGCTTCTGCACCCGTTCGTCATACAGGTCTTTATAATCTTCGGAAATCATCTTTTCGAACTCTGCTTTTTTTGCTTCCAGCGTGTCCGATGTTGTGATAACAGCGGCGTCCTGTTCTTCTTGTTTCCCCTCTTGCACTTCCGGCTGTTTGCCATATGTAATATTTGCAAGTGGATTTTTCGCCCGCATTCCCTTACCGGCGGCGTAAGGCTGATTTGTTGCTGCTTCGCCCGTTCCTGCATCCCCCGCAGCGGCTCCCTCGCCGTCAAACAGGCATAGATTACAGGTTAATAATTTGTTCGACATATTGTCCTCCTTATCATGGTCTTTCCCAAGCGTCAGCTTTCGCTAAAACTATCTTAGCACCTTTCTTTTTTGATTTCTCCCACCCAGTTGAACACCTTGACATTCTCCGGATAAATTGCCGCTATTAGGTTGTAGCCCTCTACAATCGTGCCAAGCGCAATGTTCCATTCTTCTTTCATTTCTTTGTTTGGAAGAAATGTGATTCTGGCGTTTCCTGGCTCCAATTTCTTTTCTGCTACAGCGCCTTTTCCTTCTCCTTCCATGTCAACCGCTTTCTGAGCAAGTGCAAAGGTCAAGGCCGACACGCCAGCGCACACTATATCGGTTCCTGGCTGGTAATTCGCGTGCCCTTCTAGTTTTATGTCATAAACTTCTTTTATTTTCTTTATGGTTATCGTTGTCATGTTGCTTTTCCTCCGTTCGTTCCTGCCTTTGTCGCCAGAGCATCTACGATTCTAGTGTCTCCGGTTGTTTCCGCAATTAGTGCTGCCATCTGCATCATGGTCTGCTGCATCTGCTGCATCTGTTGGAATAGCAATCCATTTTGCTGGATTTTCTGCATTACACCGTCTTTCCCTTCAAAATCCATCATGTCAACGCAGGCATACGCCTGATCGGCGTTCTCTGGGTTAAAAGCCCCCATTCCGTACAATTCCTTTGCCAGTTCGTTCTGTGCAACCCTAGAAAACGGGCTTGCCTTCTGTGCGCGTACCTTGATGTCAAATATAGGGGTTCTTGCCTGGATTTGTACCCCTAGTTCCTGAGCAGCCCCCTGCGGTTTCAGCGCCGAATTGTCAAATGTCACAAACTCTTCTGTGTTATTAGGTCCAGTAATTCGAAAGCATCTAGGCTCATCATAGAACTGCCGAATCCGTTCAATTGCCATTTCGCACACCTTTTTATATGTTCGATATGCAGATTTTATCATGTCTCTGCTGGTTTTGCTCCCCGCCTCCTGAAGGGCCGCAATCGCTGAAGCCGCCGTTACGCCAGAAGCGGTACTTCCTTGGGAAAAATCTCGGTTTCCGGATGTTTCTTTTAATTCCTCAATCTTATCTTGTTTTACCTGAAGGTAGCTGGATGGAATTTCCTGCATCTCTATTCTTCTAATCTGAGTATCGTCTATCCTTCCTTTTGTGTGTACAATGTCTTTTTTGAGGTCCATAAACTCTTCCTCGTTGATTTTAGCAGAATCATCTACGAAATAACGAGGTCTTGAAAGCTGAGCTGCGCTTTTTAGAAAAGAGCTGTCCATGCAGTCAATGTAGCGCTGCGGATCTTTCATAATGTCGATATATCCAAATCCGGCCGGCGTTCCTTTTTCTTCAAAAAGTGTGTCGAATATAATCGGGTAATGCCCGTCATCATAGAATCCACGCCTCTGATAATGCGGTTCGTTTTCCGAAGCGTACAGCACAATATTGTCCACGTATTTGACGTAGTGAACCCTATTCCCCTTCTTATAGTACCAGTCTATTACCGTACTTTTCTCGCTTGTATCAATGCTGTCATCATAGTGATACTGAGATGTATTTAGGATTCCTCCTACCAGTTTCCCTCTGGTTTCTGGATAGCGTTCTTCCAGCAATTCATTGTCCATCAGTTCCAGTACGAACAGATTCCGACTGTCCTCTATGTTTTTTATTCCTGGCTCCCAGAATATTTCCAGCAGATCAATCAGCCGTATATCAACATCTCCGAGGCCGTTCATAAGGTCATTATTCCAGAACACGCCATACGCTGCCGTCCCGAACTTTAATTTATCCCACCATCCGGAAGAATACGTGCTTTCATAGTCGCAACGTTCCAATACTACGGGCAGGATTTCTCCAAGGTTCTTCGCCGCTTCTTTGTCCGACATTTCACGAGGTAATACGCTGGGTTCTGGGTAATTATCCATCGCATCCGCGTGCTTATTGTTGATCGAGTTGAACAGCCAGGCTGACGCCGGACGCGGGTCATTCGGGTTTAGGTGTCTTGGTTGCATCTGCTCCCAGTGATTCAGCTTCCAGTATTCCTCATTCTCGATAATCCGGTTTTCCAGGTTTGCTTTTCCTTCTTTGTATTTCTGTAAAATCTGGGTGGCTCTTGTTATCTCTTCCTTCCCAATGGGAAGTCTTGCACTTTCTTTTATATTTTGGTCTAAGTTATCCACATTTTCCTCCTATATCCGGTAGAAATACCGATCTTGCTTCGGTTTTTCTATCATGTTCAGTGGGTCGTCTCTTACTTCTGGAACGCTCAGAACGTTCTTTCTTGGGTTAAGTGGGTGTCGCATCATTACATAGCGGCTTTCGTCATATATGTGATCTTCCTGGTCCGTGTCGATATCCTCCACTTTCACATCATCGTATACCAGTGACGGTATTGTCCTGATAAACTCCTTGCAGCTTTTAAATACATAGAACATCGGCAGGCCTTCTTCGTCAAATGCCAATCTGTAATGATATTGCATTTTTCCAGCTAATCTTGTATTATCTGCCGGCTGAAAATATACGCCGCACTTTTCCATCATTTCTCCAATTGATTCCCCTCGTGAGCGGTCATAGATAGATGGGTCAGCGATTCCAATCACATCACGTCCAATAAGATTAGGGTCACTCTTTTCTATTTCCAGAATTCCTTTTGCTATCTGCTGTGGGGTCAGTTTGATTCCCGTGTTCGGGGTCTTGGTGCATCCGTACCACTCGCGGAACCGGTACATTCGGCCATCATGATCTATGGCATACCAGCCGACTGAAAACGGCTTTGCATATCCGAAGTCAAAACCACGGTAAATATCCCACGTTTTCGGAATGTCAAAGTCATCAATTACATGAGAAAATCTCTGGTTCTGGTAGCCTTCTGGGTCATCTCTCCATTCCTCGAAAACTTGTCCTGTGAAACTATCCCAGTCCCCATACAAAAGAGCATCTCTTTCCCGTTCTCCCATCATTGCCAGGTTTCCGAGGTAGCCTGGGTCGTTTTTCAAAAGCTCCTTGTTATCGAAGACGGTAGACGGTACAAATATTTTCTTTCGTGATACTATGATGGGCTTTCGGTCTGGACCCAGTATCTTCACTTCTGTTTTGATAGGTGTCATGGGCGGGGCTGCTTTTACAAAGTATTGCTTGACCCATCCATGGCCAATCCCACCAGGGTTTCCGGTTGCCCGTCTGTACACTCTCGTACCTGGGCCAGAAGGACGATTACGGGAGTATAGATAGCTGTACTCGTCCCAAGTGAAGTGTGTCAATTCGTCAAATCCGATGAAATCATAGTGTTTTCCTTGGTAATTTGTTCTGTCTGCCGCGCGGGTCATGTTTCCGAAATAGATTTTTGCCCCGCTTGGAAATACCCACACGTGCTTGCTTTCGTTGTATTTTGCCTTCGGGAAAGTTGCTTTGTACAGATATTTTGAGCGGTCTATTATTTCTGACAACTGTGGGTAAGTTTTTCGAAATATAATGGCCGTATAGTGAGGGATATGTACTTGTCTTAACGCTTCCGCCAGCAAAAAATCTGTTTTTCCACCGCCAGCAGCACCTCCGTAGAAGCCTTCATACTCCGGCCGTTCCATCATCTGCTGTTGTTTCTCCTGCGGTTTCCATATAATTTTCGTCATCTTCATCCTCCAATACTGTTTTTAGCACAAGTATTCCTGTATCTTCTTCCTCTATATCGCTTTGTGCCTGTTTCTTTAACAGGTCGATTCTTGCCCGCTGCTCTTCCGTTGCCAGATCCATATGATCAGCCAGCCACAGCAAGGCCTTCATTTTGTCCGCTAGTTTTATGGTAATTCCATCCTTACTTTGCTTAATCTCGCTGATTAGACTGCCGTCCACCTCATCCGAATCGTTCAGTAATACTACAGACCTATCGAATCTGACATAATCCGTCATGTCACTGAATGCGATTTCCACCATCTTTTCGAAGACGTCGTTTTCGCTCAAAAGCATCCTGGACACCTTTTCCTTTTTCAGATGTTCAATTTCTGCTTTTACCTTATCATTTTTGAGCAAGCGACTTCCATTGGTCATAGCTGATGCGCGTGTGCAGGCGTAGGCTTTCTGATATGCAGTTGTAGCATTGAAAGAACGCACATACAATTGGCAGAAAAGTCTTTGCTTGTCTGACAATTCGCTGGTTTCCTCTGCCGCGCCATCCTCTTCCGGTTCTGGTCGGTTCTTTGGGTCTGGCGCTCTCT
>CATZIM010000167.1 GCA_958420075.1 uncultured Clostridia bacterium
AGAAGGACGAGGAAAGGCACAGGCTGCCAGCCTGAAGAAAACACAGAAAGATACAAAAGCAAGAGTTCTTCTGGACGATGGAAGCGAAACAGAAGTTCTGTCCAGCCAGCTGAAAAAAGGTGACATCGTTCTGGTAAAAGCTGGTGAAGTCATTCCTGGTGATGGCGAAGTTATCGAAGGGATCGCATCCGTAGATGAATCCGCAATTACTGGTGAATCTGCGCCTGTAGTCAGAGAAAGCGGCGGTGATTTCTGTTCTGTAACAGGTGGCACAACAGTCGTATCTGACTGGCTGAAAATTCAGATTACTTCTGATCCAGGCAATAGCTTTTTGGATCGTATGATTTCCTTGGTGGAAGGTGCTTCCAGAAAGAAAACACCTAATGAGATTGCTTTGAATACATTGTTGGTTTCCTTAACCATTATTTTCCTCATTGTCATTGTAACCTTGTATCCTATCGGTCTTTACAGTGGGGTACAGCTTCAGACGTCTACGTTGATTGCATTGTGTGTGTGCCTGATACCTACGACAATTGGCGGTCTGCTTTCCGCAATTGGTATTGCAGGTATGGATCGTGTTACCAGATTTAATGTCATTGCCATGTCCGGGAAAGCTGTAGAAGCTTGTGGGGACGTAGACACAATGATTTTGGATAAGACAGGTACCATTACATTTGGTAATCGTCTGGCGGCAGATTTCCTGCCAGTAGGCGGTGCTGACCGCAGTGAACTCATTCGCTGTGCTGCATTGACTTCCGTACTGGATGAAACACCAGAAGGAAAATCTACATTAGATTTGGCAAAACAGATGGGAGATAGCAGCGTTTTGGCAGAAGGAGCGCAGTTTATCGAATTTACAGCACAGACACGTATGAGCGGTGTAGACTTGCCGGATGGTACAAAGATCAGAAAAGGTGCATCTGATTCCATCGAAAAATATGTTTTGCAACAGGGAGGTAAAATCCCCAGTGATTTGCATGAACAGGTTGAAAAGGTTTCTGCTTTGGGCGGTACACCTCTGACAGTATGTGAAAATGCTGATATTTTAGGTGTTATTTATCTGAAAGATACCGTAAAACCCGGTATGGCAGAAAGATTTGAAAGACTTCGTGCCATTGGGATTAAAACAATCATGTGTACTGGGGATAATCCCTTGACGGCGGCAACCATTGCAAAAGAGGCTGGAGTGGACGGGTTTATTGCAGAATGTAAACCAGAGGATAAAATTGATGTTATCAAGAAAGAACAGGCAGAAGGCAAAATCGTTGCTATGACCGGCGACGGCACCAATGACGCCCCTGCATTGGCACAGGCAAACGTAGGCTTGGCAATGAATAGTGGTACAACGGCAGCAAAAGAAGCTGCGAATATGGTTGATTTGGATTCTGACCCTACAAAGATTCTGGAAGTTGTAGAAATTGGGAAACAGCTGCTGATTACAAGAGGCAGTTTGACAACATTCTCAATTGCCAATGATATTGCAAAATACTTTGCAATCATTCCTGCAATGTTTATGATGGCAATTCCTGAGTTGAGCGTGCTCAATATCATGGGTTTGACAACTCCCTACAGTGCCATTTTGTCTGCCTTGATTTTTAATGCCATTATCATTCCCTGTTTGATTCCTTTGGCAATCAAAGGCGTAAAATATCGTCCAATGTCATCAGGAAGAATGTTGGCAAGAAACATGCTGATTTATGGTTTGGGCGGCGTAATCACACCATTCGTTGGTATTAAGATCATTGATATGATCATTTATCCAGTCCTTCATATGCTGGGATTTTAAGGAGGTTCATTTATTATGAAAGAAATTCTTCGGAATGCAAGGCAAGCAATTACAGTAACCATCGTTCTGTTGGTCATTTGTGGTTTGGCTTATCCATTGGCATTAACAGGTGTATCTCAGGTAATATTTCCAAAACAGGCAAACGGGAGTTTAATCACGGTGGATGGCAAAGCTGTCGGGGCAGAAACCATAGGGCAGGAATTTACAGAAGACTATTTTCTGTGGGGTCGTCCTTCCGCATATCATTACAATACCTATCAGGAAGATGCTGAAGGAAACCAGTATTACAGCGACGGGACAGAATATGCAGGCGTTTCTTCCGGTTCTAATAACTAGGCGCCTTCCAATCCAGCATTAACAGAAAGAGTTGCCGCCGATATGGAAAACTTCCTTGAAAAAAATCCTGGTGTCAGTGCAGAGGATATTCCTACAGATTTGATGACGGCTTCTGGTTCCGGTTTGGATCCTCATATTTCTCCGGAATCTGCCCAGATTCAGGTTCCTCGTATTGCAGCTGCTTCTGGCCTGAGTGAAGAAGAAGTGCAGCGTATCATAGATGAACATACAGAAGGAAAAACATTTGGAATTTTTGGGGAAGAAACCGTGAATGTATTGCTTGTGAATATTAATATTGCGGAGGAGATGGGGATTCTTCCGAAAGAATAAGTGAATAGCGTGTTGTCGTCAAAGGATCTTTTGTGCAAGCCTTTGACGAGTAGGTAGAAGTATAAAGCAGGAATTTCATTAGTTGTAATGCCTTGAAATTCCTGCTTTTCTTCGTTGGAAATGAATTTCGATTCCTTCTACATACTTGAAAGGATATGAAAGCTACTTTTTCCATAATCTGAAAACACTAGTTTACGAGTGATTTTTGTTTCATCAATGCGTTATGGCACCTTAACTGTTTCTTAATTGTATTCACTTGTTCCTTTTCCCCGTTTTCATGTTCCCTATGGTATCCTAAACATGAAATAAAGGAGGGAAAGATTATGACAGCCGTTTTACAGTCTATACACAAATTTGAATTTCGTTTTCATCACATTTTACAGTGGTTTGGAGATCATCATCCATACATTTCTTTTGCGGCAGCTTTTATTGTACTTCCTGTCGCTATGGTCGGTATGGTGTTTCTTGGTACAACTGCAATTGTTTTGCCCATTGCATGGATTTTCGGCTATATGTAAACTTGTTTTCAAATAGGAACATAAGGCTTTTGGATATAGGATAATTATCGGCATCTTAATGCAATCTTAATACAAAACGCCAGATGCTTACTCCCATCTTAATGCGAATAAAGATAAGATTAAGGAAACGAAAAGATTGCATAAAGAAAGTAGGAGAGATACATGCATCTGGTGGAACACAGAAAACATCATCACATAACCTCGTTTCAAGTGATTATTCTTGGTTTTTTATCTGTGATTTTATTAGGTACTTTATTTTTGACATTGCCAATTGCAACACAGGACGGACAGGGCGCATCTTTTTTAGATGCGTTATTTACTGCAACTTCTGCAACCTGTGTAACAGGATTGGTTGTGCATGATACCGCAACGTATTGGTCTATGTTTGGTCAAACCATTATATTGTTGTTGATCCAGATTGGCGGTATGGGGGTTGTGACCATTGCCGTTTCCATAGCGGTCATTTCCGGAAGAAAAATCGGACTGATGCAGCGAAGCGTTATGCAGGAGGCAATATCCGCTCCCCAGGTTGGTGGGATTGTGCGTATGACGGAATTCATACTCAGAACAGTTATTTTTATTGAGTTGATTGGGGCCATTTTGTTAGCTCCTGTCTTTTGCAGTGACTTTGGTCTTGTGAAAGGAATATGGTATGCAATATTCCATTCGATCTCTGCTTTTTGCAATGCGGGGTTTGATTTGATCGGCATTCGAACGCCATATTCTTCGTTGACTTCCTATGCAACAGACCCCATTGTAAACATTACCATTATGATGTTGATTGTTGTTGGTGGTATTGGATTTATGACGTGGGCAGATATTTACAATAATCAATTTCATTTCAAAAAATATCGAATGCAAAGCAAGGTGATACTGCTGGTTACAGCGATGCTGATTGGGATTCCCTTTTTATATTTTTTCTTTATCGAGTTTTCTGATATGGATTTTCTGAATCGATTATGGGGATCTTTGTTTCAATCCATTACGCCCAGAACAGCAGGGTTTAACACCGTAGATTTAACAATCATTAGTGAACCCGGTTTGCTGTTGATGATTATCCTGATGTTAATCGGCGGCTCTCCTGGTTCTACGGCAGGTGGTATGAAAACGACAACAATTGCGGTACTTTGTGCATCAGCATTAGCTGTTTTCAGAGAAAAGGAACAAGCCCATCTTTTCGGCAGAGGCATTCCCATACGAGCAATCAGAAATGGGGCAACGGTTCTTTTGTTATATGTTGTACTGTCGGTGGCTGGTGCAATGCTTATTAGTGGTTATGAAGAAATCCCCATATTGTCTGCGCTCTTTGAAACAAGTTCGGCCATTGGAACCGTAGGCTTGTCTTTGGGAATCACACCTACCTTGGGAATTCTTTCCAGAATCATTTTGATTTGTTTGATGTTTCTTGGACGCGTCGGTGGGCTGACATTGGTTTTTGCAGCATTACATGAAAAAGAAATTTCCGGATTTAAATATCCAGAAGAAAAAATTACAGTTGGTTAATAAAAAAGGAGATAAAAATGAAAACGATTTTACTAATTGGTCTTGGCAGATTTGGTAGACATGCAGCAATGAAACTGGATGAATTGCATCACGAAGTAATGGCTGTAGATAAGGATGAAGAAAGAGTGCGTGCAGTGCTGCCGTATGTTACAAATGCGCAAATTGGCGATGGAACACAAGAGGAATTCTTATCCTCTCTGGGTGTCAATAACTTTGATGTGTGTATCGTTGCCATTGGTGATGATTTCCAAAGTTCCTTGGAAACAACTTCCTTGCTGAAAGAACTGGGAGCGAAGATGGTTGTTGCACGAGCAGCAAGAGATGTTCATGCAAAGTTTCTGCTGAAAAATGGCGCAGATGAGGTAGTGTATCCAGAAAAACAATTGGCAGAATGGACCGCAATACGATATAGTTCAGACCACATTTTGGATTACATCGAATTA
>CATZIM010000168.1 GCA_958420075.1 uncultured Clostridia bacterium
CTGGGAATGGTTTATCAGTGGCAAAGTTCTTTCTATGACAGACGGTATTCCGCTACGGTACCCCACCGGAAAACAGATTTTGTAAAACTTGCAGAAGGTTTTGGTGCAAAGAGCTTCCGTGCAGAAACACCGGAAGAATTCCAAGAAGCTTTTGCAGCAGCATTGCAGGAAAAAGGTCCTGTATGGATTGAATGTATCATCGATCAGGAAGAAAAGGTACTGCCTATGATTCCTAACGGCGGTACTGTAGAAGACATCATCTTGAACTAAAGAGGAGGCGATAGGCATGACAGAGATCAAAGTCAACAAAGATGCCCCCCGTCAGGTGGTGCGTATGCTGGTAGATAACCAGCCTAATGTACTGGCTCGGATTTCCAGCCTGTTTGGCAGAAGAAATTTCAACATCAGCACCATTACCGCATCAGAAACCCACATTCCGGGACTTACCAGAATTACGGTGGTTACTGGGGAAAACGATGAAAATGTACTGCATCAGATCATTGCCCAGACAGAAAAACTGGAAGTGGTGCGGGAAATCTATCTGCTGGATATGAAAAACAGCGTATATCGCGAATTGCTGTTGGTGAAAATCCGTACAGACAAAAATGAAAGAAGCGCATTACACGAAATCGTGGATATTTATAGAGGGAAGATCATTGACCTTTCCAAAAACAGTATGATTGTTGAACTGACAGGCTCTCCTGAGAAGCTGGACGGTTTTATGAACATGGTATCCTGCTATGATATCATCGAAGTTTGCCGTACAGGTATCACAGGCATCGAACGGGGCCTTGCAGAATAAAAAAGTTACAAAAGAAGAAACGGGAAAAACCCGGAAGAAAAGGAGACGATACGAATGATTAAAAAGTATTATGATCAGGATTGTAATTTGGCAATGTTGGACGGCAAAACAATTGCTGTCATCGGTTTTGGCAGCCAGGGTCATGCCCATGCACAGAACCTGAAAGAAAGCGGTATGAATGTTGTTGTTGGTCTGAGAAAAGGCTCTGCTCATACAGCAAAAGCAGAAGCAGCTGGTCTGAAAGTTATGGAAATCGAAGAAGCTGCAGAAGCAGGCGATGTAGTAATGATGCTGGTACCCGATGAACTGGCTCCTGAAATCTACAAAAACCAGGTTGCAAAACATATGAAAGATGGCGACATTCTGGCATTTGCACATGGTTTTAACATTCACTACAATCAGATCCAGCCCGCAAAAGGTTTGGACGTTATCATGATCGCGCCCAAAGGTCCTGGTCATATCGTACGTAAACTGTATACAGAAGGCGCAGGCGTACCCAGCCTGATCGCTGTTTATCAGGATGCTTCCGGCAAAGCAAAAGACTACGCACTGGCTTATGCTTCCGGTATCGGCGCAGGCCGTGCAGGTATCCTGGAAACAACATTCAAAGAAGAAACAGAAACAGACCTGTTTGGTGAACAGGCAGTACTGTGCGGCGGCGTAACAGAACTGATGAAAGCTGGTTTTGAAACACTGGTAGAAGCTGGTTATGAACCTGAAATGGCTTACTTTGAATGTATCCATGAAATGAAACTGATCGTTGACCTGATCTATGAAGGCGGCTTTGATAAAATGCGTTATTCCATCTCCAACACAGCGGAATACGGCGATTACATCGCAGGCAAACGCGTTATCACAGAAGAAGCAAGAGCCGGCATGAAGAGCCTGCTGGCTGACATTCAGGATGGTACTTTCGCAAGCACATTCGTTCAGGAAATGAACGCAGGCGGTAAAGCGAAATTCCTGGCATCCAGAAGAGTACAGGCAGATCACCAGCTGTGTCATGTAGGCGCAGAACTGCGTCAGATGATGAGCTGGCTGAAGAAATAAGAATAGAATAGAAAAGTTCAGCAAAGTAAAGAAGAAGGAGGAAGGGGAATTCCTCGTGGAAAAGCACCCGATAGGGTGCTTTTCCTGTATATGGAAGGTGCCCTCATACATATATGAAAAATCTGAGAAGTGCAAGTGTAACACAAGGTGTTGAAAAAGCCCCTATGCGCAGCCTGTTTTATGCCATGGGGTATACGAAAGAAGAACTGGATCGTCCGTTGATTGGTGTGGTTTCTGCCCATAGTGAAATCGTTCCCGGACATTTCCATCTGGATAAAGTGGCAGAAGCGGTAAAAGCTGGCATCCGTATGGCTGGCGGTACTCCCATCGAAGTGCCTGCCATCGGTGTTTGCGACGGTATCGCCATGGGGCATATCGGTATGAAATATAGTCTTGCCAGCCGTGAACTTATTGCAGACAGCGTGGAAACCATGGCAATGGCACATTGCTTTGATGGTCTGGTACTGGTACCCAACTGCGATAAGATTGTTCCCGGTATGGTTATGGCAGCAGCAAGAATCAATTTGCCTGCCATCGTTTGCTCCGGTGGCCCTATGATGCCCGGTATCGTAGATGATACACATAAGAGCCTGTCTGAAATGTTCGAAGCTGTTGGCGCCAGAAAAGCAGGGCTCATTGATGATAATAAGCTGTATGAATTTGAAAATAATGCATGTCCTGGCTGTGGTTCCTGCGCTGGGATGTTTACAGCAAACAGCATGAACTGCCTGTGTGAAGCCATTGGTATGGCATTGCCTGGCAATGGTACCATTCCTGCGGTACACAGCGGCAGATTACAGCTGGCAAAACATGCAGGCATGAAGATCATGGAACTGGTGGAAAAGGATATCAAAGCAAGAGATATCATCACAGAAGAATCTATCCGCAATGCAGTTGCCTGTGATATGGCTCTGGGCTGTTCTTCCAACAGCGTGCTGCACCTTCTTGCCATTGCAAACGAAGCAGGCGTAGATCTGGATTTGAACGTGTTCAATGAAATTTCCGCAAAAGTTCCAAATCTGTGTCATCTGGCACCGGCTGGTGATACTTATATCGTAGACTTGCAGCAGGCAGGGGGTATTCCTGCAGTACAGGCAGAACTGTCTAAAAAAGGACTGCTGAATCTGAATTGTATGACAGTAACTGGTCATACACTGGGTGAAAATATCGCAGGTGCTTATAACCGCAATCCTGAAATCATCCGTCCTGTGGAACTGCCTTACAGCGAAACAGGCGGTATTGCAATCCTGTGGGGCAACATCGCGAAAGAAGGCTGTGTTGTTAAACGCAGTGCTGTAGCGGAAGAAATGCTGTGCCATACAGGTCCTGCAAGAGTATTTGATGATGAAAGTTTTGCTATCGAAGCTATTTATAATGGTGAAATCAAAGCAGGAGATGTGGTTGTTATCCGCTATGAAGGACCAAAAGGTGGCCCCGGTATGCGTGAAATGCTGAATCCTACCAGTGCATTGGCAGGCATGAAGCTGGATAAGTCTGTAGCGCTCATCACAGATGATAGATTCTCTGGTGCAAGCCGTGGCGCTTCCATCGGTCCTGTTTGCCCGGAAGCGGCAGCAGGCGGCGAAATTGGTCTGCTGAAAGACGGCGATCTGATCGAAATCGACATCCCCAATGCTTCCATCAATGTCAAACTGACAGATGAAGAACTGGAAGAAAGAAGAAAAGCCTACGTGGCACCTGCGCCGAAGGTAACCAGCGGATGGCTGGCAAGATACGGCAGAATCGTTTCTGCGGCAAGCAAAGGTGCGGTTATGAAATAATAGAAATAAAAAAGAAAACATGTCTTAGGACTGTTTTATAAGAAAATAAAGAGAGCTGAAATCCTTTCAATATAAAGAATTTCAGCTCTCTTATTTTCACTAAGATTTTATATGAATATTTAGTGCCGTTGCGGTTCCTATTAAGAAATCAGCTGCAAATAATGTTTTCTGAATAGGAGCCTGTTTTGCATGTTTCTTTTTTCGGATTAAATGCCGGCTTTTTGCAGTTCGATAAAGTGTTTTGCAGTTCGAGGACTTCTGCCGTTGCAGCGGATGGCAAAGGCTTCTGCTTTTATGCAGAGTTCTTCTTCATCCATGGAAACACCATATTGTTTTGCCAGATGCTTAACGATAGACAAATAGTCGTCTTTTCCGGGTTTCTGGAATGTAATGGTCAGACCGAAGCGGGCGGCAAGACTCATGGTTTCCTGCAGGGTATCATTTAGATAAAGTTCATCACCCTGACGTTCTGTCATGGTTTCTTTCACCAGATGCCGACGGTTGCTGGTAGCGTAAATGAGTACATTTTTGCCGCAGGAAGCGACGCCGCCCTCCAGTATGGCTTTCAGTGCCGCAAAGTTGTCGTCATTGCTGGAAAAACTCAGGTCATCAATGAAAATAATGAATTTCAGAGGATTGCCGGAAAGTTCATCCAAGATATCGGGAAGTTCGTAAAGCTCGTTTTTTTTCACTTCCAGAAGCCGTAAGCCCTGTTTCCGCAGGGAATTGGCGATGGCTTTCACCGTAGTGCTTTTGCCTGTGCCTGCGTCGCCGTAGAGCAGTACATTGGAGGCAGTACCGCCTTCCAGAAAGACCTGTGTGTTGCGAAGTACCTGATTTCTTTCCCGTTCATAGCCAGTCAGGTCTTCCAGTGTCTGGGTGTCAGGATGCTTCACAGGCTGTATTGTGCCGTGGCGGAACAGGAAAGTATGGTATTGGGCGTACATGCCATAGCCTGTATAGGGCAGGGCATCCAAATGTTTGCGGTAATCTGCGTGGAAATCCAGTACAGATGTTTCCCAGCGGAGCAAGGGATGCGTAAATCCTGCGTCCTGCAAAGATTTTTGTACTTCTTCTGCCGTCAGAAGAGATAGATTCTGGAGGATTTCCAGCTCTTTGTCCAGTTGCTGTTCCAGAAAAGGAGAAAATTCTTTTTTTCTGGCTTTGGCTTTCAGATAATCGGTTTCTGTGCGGAAAAGCAGTTCATATAGTCCGCGGGAAAAATTGCCCGAAATTTCACTTTCATTTTCGGCATAACAACGAT
>CATZIM010000169.1 GCA_958420075.1 uncultured Clostridia bacterium
AGATGTCTTTTTTTGTCCTAAAATTGGCAAATTTCCAATTTGGATTTACAATAAAACCTCGACCTATGCCGATCAGATCAGCTTTTGTTTGTTCCATAACATTTTGTGCCATTTCAGGTGATGTAATACCATTGGCAGCAAAAACAGGAATGCTGACCGCCTGTTTTATTTTTTCAGCTGCATAAATAATATCCAAAAACGGATAACCTTCTGGACAATATGGCTCTTGCTCCATCTGAAAGCCATAAGATACATCAATGAAGTCTATTCCCATTTGTTCCAATTTTATTGCATGCTGCACAGAATCTTCTAGTGTTGGCTCAAATCCGCCAAGGCGTATGCCTATTACAAAACTTTCAGGCACTCTTTCACGGATTCTCATAAGAATTTCATTTATAAAGAGAAGTGGATCATCACCATATTGATCAGGTCTTTGATTGACTCTCTTATTCAAAAACTGACATATCAAATACTGATGACAACCATGCAATTCAACACCATCATAACCCGCCTGATATGCTCGTACTGCTGCTGATACAAAATCTGTTTGAATTGTATGGATTTCTTCCAATGTCATACGTTTCCCAATTTTCATTGTTCCGTTTTCCTGCATATAACTGTAGTTATCTGGGCATACAGGATGTTGGGAAATGCCCACTACCCCAGCATGATGAATCTGTAAAAAAATAGCACAGTTTTGCTCGTGAACTGCTTTTACAATTTTACTAAGTCCTTCTATATGGGTGTCATCCCAAACACCTAACTGGCGATCCATGAGGCGTCCATCCTCGTTAATACAGGTTGCTTCCTGAATAATCAGCCCTGGTTCACCCATTGCCAATTGTCTATAGTGCTCTACAGTTTCTGGTTCCACTTTGCCTGTATCAACTTTACTAAATGTTGTCACCATGGGAGTGACATATATTCTGTTTTTTAAATGTGTGTTTTTTATATTCATGGAATCAAAAATGCTTCCAGCCATATCTTTTATTCTCCTTTTTCATTTTTATATTGCTTTAATGCTTTTACTAATTGATCTGGGCAGGATGTTCCTTTGTCTAGGCATTGGATTCCGTCTAGTTTTGATATTACTTCATCCACAGGAAGTCCAGATAACATTTTTTCTAATGCCTGTGTAAGTCCTGGGCATCCTTTTACAAATTTCACTGACTGAATGAAGCCATTTTCAATTTCAATATTGATTTGTTCTGAGCAAGTACCCTTTGTTTTGTATATCATTTCTTTTCTCCCTTCTTTACTTTGCTTTCGCCTTATGAAACGCAGCAATCTGCAATACAAAATTTAATACCAATAGTGCCAGAAAAACTGCAAAAATCCAATGAATCCCAACAGCAGTAGCATCTACGAAAGCAGAGGAATCAGCGTTTTTCTGGAATACAGTCAATATCACTGCTGAAACGGATGTACCCACAGACCCTGCCAACTGACCAAATGTATTATAAACGGCATTTCCATCGGAATTATCTTTTGGTGATATATTTTGCAGAGCATGAGTCAATGTGTTGCCGTATGTGCATCCCAATCCCACTTCCATAATAATGTAAAATACAACAACCATAACCGCTTCCATATAAACTCCAGTTACGAAAAATAAACATGAGCCAATGATGGCAAGGATACTTCCAAAATAAATTGGCTTTTTCGCTCCATATTTATCTAAGATCATCCCACTGCAAACAGAAAGAATTGCCTGACCCATAGCACCAGGAAGAAGGCACAAACCTGTAATAAAAGCACTTTTTCCGCATACAATTTGAAGATAATTAGAAAGAACAAACGAAAATCCTAAAAATACTATCTGCATAAATATGTATGAGAACAAATGATAATTAAATACTGCACTTTTAAAAACAACCAGTCTAATTAAAGGCTCATCTTTTCGTTTTGCATGCAGACAGAACACAATTAAAGTGAAAATACCAAGAACCAAACACAGTATTACTTTTACCGAATTTTCTGAAAAAGAATCTAAGGCTGTAATGCCATAAACCAAAAAGAAAAATCCTGCCATTACAAGGAATGCACCCATGGTATCCAGATGCGGCTTAGAAGGTGCCGTTTTCTGCTCTATCGTCATTCCTCCACCAAGCAAGGAAATCACTGTCAATGGAATCATAATAGAAAATATGGCTCTCCATCCCAGCATGGTAATGACAATTCCGCCAAAGGTAGGTCCTAAAGCAGGACCAGCAGACATGATGAGGGAGGCAACTCCCATCATTGTCCCTGTTTTTGAAGCAGGAACCTGTTCCAAAATGATGTTAAACACCATTGGCAATGATACCCCAATGCCAATCCCTTGAATCACTGCCGATAGTACAAGTGCCTCAAAATTCCATGCAAGCGTTCCCATAAGACAGCCGATCAAAAATGTAATCCCTGAAAACAAAAACAACTTCTTTGTAATAAAGCGTTTCTTCAAATATGCGGATATTGGAGTAATCATGGCAACAACAAGCATTTTTCCTGTTGTTAACCATTGTACAGATGATGCACTCACCCCATATTCTTCCATGAGAGTAGGAAAAGCAATATTGGTTGCTGTTTCGGTTAATAGACCGCATAAAATTAACAAACTAACAGATAAGATCGCAATCAGCAATCTAGGTCTTAATCTTTCTTCATATTCCATTTTGAAAAATCCTCCTTGTGTTTATTCCGTAGGACGCATCAGCGGAAACAAAATAAGTTCTTTGATATTATTTTCTCCCAGTATAACCTGTAAGATTCTGTCAATACCCATACCCCATCCTGAAATAGGCGGCATACCATATTCCATAGCTCTAACGTAGTCCTCATCCATCATCATTGCCTCTTCATCCCCAGAAGCTTTTAATCTTGCCTGTTCCATCAAGCGTTTTTTCTGATCAATTGGATCTACAAGTTCCGAATATGCGTTGATCACTTCCGCGCCATTGATTACAAGTTGAAATCTGTCTACAATTTCTGGATTTTCATCATTCGCTCTTGCCAATGGGGATAATGCCTTTGGATGTTCCACCAAAAATGTAGGTGAAATCAACTTTGGTCTGCTTACTTTTTTGTACAGTAGGTCGATCAAATTGCCACGACCAAGTAAAGAAATTTCTGTTTCTGACTCTAACTTAATATTTTTTGCTTTTATTGCATTCAGAAGCTCCTCTGAGGTTTGATATTGGTCAATATCTATGCCTGAATCACGCAGTATCAATTCTCTAAATGTCACAATTGACCACTTACCTGCAAAATCAACTGTAGTTCCCTCTATCTTTAGTTTTGTTTTTCCAAACAATTTTTTTACAACCGAACATAACATATTCTGTAAAAAAACCATATTATCTTTATAATTGTAGTAAGCACAATAACATTCCAACATCGTAAAATCTTGAAGATGTGATGAATCAATGCCTTCATTTCTAAAACATCTAGCAAATTCAAATACTTTTGTAAATCCACCAACAATTGCTCTTTTTAAATATGTTTCAGGTGCAATTCTTAAATATACATCCATATTCAGCGCATGATGATGTGATATAAAAGGTCTGGCAGTTGCACCAGAAGGTTTATCGAGTAATACAGGCGTTTCAATCTCTATATATCCATGATCCTCAAGATATCTTCGAACTTCACGGACAAATGCAAATTTCATGATAAATTTTTTCTGCACATCTTCGTTCATAATCAAATCTAAATATCTTTGTCGGAAACGGCTGTCCATATCCGTGATACCATGATATTTCTCTGGAAGCGGTCTAAGAGTTTTTCCGAGGAATGTAATTTTATGTGCACGAATGGTTTTTTCTCCGGTTTTTGTAGTAAACATCTCACCACAAACACCTATAAAATCACCTATATCAAAAGCCTTTTTAAAAAAATCATATTCCTCACTTCCAAGCACATCTTTTTTCACTGCGATTTGGATACTTCCTTGAACATCACTGATCCTTGCAAAAGAAAGATTTCCCATTTTACGCATCAATATAATTCTTCCAGCAATACAGATATTTTCTGTTCCATCAGGAAGTCTTGGGGCGTCCTTTATCTGTTTATTCACATCAAACCTATCAGGATATGGATTGATATGATTTTCGATTATATAGTCCAGCTTGTTCTTTCTGGCTAATAAAAGATCATTTTTCATTTTTTCACTCCCTCTTTCTTTGTTCACATGCAGAAATCAAATCATATCATCTGCATTGCTCTTTTTACTTTATTGTTTTATAATCATGTTAAACTATCCCATAATGGGAATGTCAATCATTTCATTTCTACAGGAGGGAAAAAATGAATACATATTTAACCATTGGTGAATTTGCGAAATTACGTAATATAGATCGTAAATCTTTAAGATATTATGAAAGGATAGGTGCTCTGATCCCCGCATATACTGACCCAAAAACAAAATACAGATACTATAAAATAGAACAGCTGGTGGATTTAGATACAATCCTAATGTGTTTGGAATTAGGAATACCTTTAAAAGATGCTATCAATTACAAAAATGAAGACGGAACATTGAATATACTGAAGTTATATAGTGACGGAAAAGAAAAAATAAATGAAAAATTTATGCGCTTAAACATTACAATGAAGCGTTTGGAGTCTTCTATTAATGCAATCGGAGAAAACAAAAAATATCAAAATAAAGAAAACTTCTATCAACGCCATATAAACAAACGTTATATACTTCGTACCCCATTAAAAAAGTCAGATGATGAAATATTTTTTAAGAATCAAGCAAAAGATCTGTTTATAAAGGCAGAAACTTATGGTCTTTTTCCTATATATAATTTTCCTATAGGATTAATGATAGAGCGCCAAAAAGATAATATAAATATTTACATCACAGTAGAACTAATGCCATATAATATTGATCACTCTGAAGTTTTGAC
>CATZIM010000170.1 GCA_958420075.1 uncultured Clostridia bacterium
TCATTTCGTCAATGGGATATGCGATATAGCCTCTATAACTACTGCCATTTCGAGGCATAGAGAATGTGGCAAACACATCGGTATTGGTTTGGCTACCCCAAAAGAAACTGTCCGAAACATATGCTTGTGTACCTAATGAGTAATAGTCTGCTGCAAAGGTTTCTTCGTTGCTGTTATACAAAACACGCCCTGTTACATCGCCGCCGGAAGTCCATCCTTCGGAAATATCTTTGTAAACCGGCCAAAGCTGAATGGCTTCTGTACCATAAAATCCGGGACTTTTTGTCCATAGAAAGTGATGGAAGATGATCCAACGCTCTCGTTCGGCTGGAACCTGCACACCAATGCCTGTGACACGAAGATTTGGAGTATCGTAAGCGGAATCACCTGTGTCTCCATAATCCTCCAGAGGTATGTCGGTTACATCAACAACGACCTGCAGGGCACCGCTGCAAGCGGCAATGTCTTCTGCGCTGAGATCGTTCAGTATATAGGAGGGGAACCCAAGGTCCATAAGCTGAGCTTTGATGTCCTCCACATTTTGATGTTCGTCAGCATTCAGTGCAGTCCATTTCATAGGATAACTGCCCCCAAAGAGATAACCGCATGTGCCGCCTATGAGCAGCAGAACAAGAAGTGCAAGGGTGATGCGCTGGTCTGTCCATTTAACAGGAACAACACTGATATCATAGCCTGCTTCATCCAGTTCTTTGGATGATCTGTTCAGGCTGTAGATGATGCGGCAATAGGCGATAAACATGATCAGGGCAATGATAAAGCCGCTGTACTGTGCAAAGGCGAGAAGGCACATCAGGCAATACCAAACGATCAAGGCAGCTGCACTGCCTGCCTGGGGAGAAAGCCCCGCTTTTTGCCGAATGGAGATGAATCCGCGCCAAAGACAAACAAAAAGAGCGAGCTGCGTAAGCAAATTTGCGATGGACAGCGCAGAGTTCATTGCCGTTGGATATATAGTGCTTTGCAGTATGGTGGTGTTCAATATCAGCACCCAGAAGAAATAGACGGTGCGAATGATGGATATGACAAAACATCTTTTAAACCATTTGTTTTCGTGTTGTAATGAACGAAACCCCAAAAGAAGCAGAAGGGTTCCGATGCCTGGCAGAATGTAATTAAGAAGTGCAAAGTTCAATGTAATGGCAGTAAATGTTATGCCGACCAAAATACGGTTTATGGATTTTTTCCAAAGGGTTTCTTCTTCGGCAATATCTTGGGGTGGTAATTTTGGAGCAGTGTTTGGTGCTGTGGATTCGCATGTGTTTGTCATGTTTTTTTGTTCGAGATCATCCATTTCTTTTACCTCCTCATATTTTCCTTTTGCCTTTTTTATGGGGGAACGATGCTAAGAATTGGTATAGTATGATTGTAGCAAAAAAGCATGCAGGCATCTATGGTATTGCCAAAAAGTAAAAAAGAAGTAAGAAATGTGATAATACATAGAATGGGCGTTTTTAATTTCAATAATCCGATACAGTCAAACAAGAAAATGGACATCCCGAACGGCATAAATAAATATAGGGAGGTGGACTGTATGAAAGAAAGACAGGAAAATACCTGTAAAAGTGTGTTTCGAGATGGCAGCAGTGAGCCCAAACGGGAACAATTTACAAAGGCTTGGATCAGTCTCATCAATCATATGGAGCGGAACAAAGAGATACTTCGAAGATAAAGGGGCATTTGGCGTAAAGAAAGGAGGTGATCCATGTGAAGGCAGCCATCTATTGCCGGTTATCAGAAGAAGATCGGGATAAGCGCAGCTTTGCTGACGACAGTGCCAGTATCCAGAACCAAAAATCCATGCTGGTACAGTATGCCATAGAGCAGGGATGGGAGATTTACGGCATTTACAGTGATGATGACTATGCCGGTGCTGACCGGAATCGACCGGAGTTTCGGCGTCTTTTGGAAGATGCGGAAAAAAGGTATTTTGATATCATCCTCTGCAAGACCCAGTCCCGTTTTACAAGAGAATTGGAGCTGGTGGAAAAATACATCCATGGGTTATTTCCCCAGTGGGGTATCCGTTTTGTCAGCATTGTGGACAACGCCGATACGGATGTGAAGGGAAATAAAAAATCACGGCAGATCAATGGTCTGGTCAACGAATGGTATCTGGAGGATATGTCCGATAATATTCGAAGTGTCCTGAAAAATCGGCGGGAAAACGGATTCCATATTGGTGCGACAGCGCTGTATGGGTATCAGAAAGATCCGGGGCGAAAGGGACATCTCATCATTGATGAGGAAGCGGCACAGGTAGTGCGGGAAGTTTTCACGCTGTTTTCCCAAGGATATGGGAAATCTGCCATTGCCCGAATGCTCAATGACAGAGGTGTTCCCAATCCCACGGAATATAAACGTCGAAAAGGAATCATCAAAACATCGGTGAAACAGAAGAACAGCACCTTGTGGAAATATTACACCATTGCGGATATGCTGGAAAACGAAATGTATATAGGTAATATGGTGCAAGGGAAATACGGCAGTGTTTCCTATAAAACAAAGAAAAATAAGCCTCGTCCAAAGGAAGCGTGGTATCGGGTAGAAGGAACCCATGAACCTATCATAGAGAAAGAACTTTGGGATAAGGTGAAAGAACTTCGGGAACAAAAGACAAAGCCTTTTACCACTGGCGCTATGGGGCTGTTTTCCGGCAAAGCCCGATGCGCAGAATGTGGCTATGTGATGCGCTCTGGAAAGCGGGGAGAATGGCGGTTTTTGACCTGCCCCAATCGTTCGGTGTCAAAGGATGCCTGTGGAGGGGCTTTTATTTCTGTCAGCCGTTTAGAAAGTAAAGTCATGACAGAGCTGAAGCGGCTGGCTGAGATTTATCTGGATCAGAGTGCACTGGAACAGGGAATCCAATGGGGGAAAGACTATGAAAAACAGAAGGGCAATGTCATGAAGCGGATGAAATCTTACGAAAAGAAGATACAGGAGCATACAAAAGCCCTTCGGGAGCTATATCTGGATAAGGTGAGGGGGATTTTGACAGAAGAAGATTATCTGGATATGACAAAGGCATTTTCTGTGGAAAAGAAGCGGCTGGAAGGAACGCTGGAAATGTGCAGGAAGCAGCTTCAGGAAATAGAAGAAAGACAAAAGGCAGGGGAAAACCAGAAAGAGTTGGTGGAAAAATATATCCATACGGAGCATTTGACCAGAGAGATGGTGGAGGCATTGATCGATCATATTGATGTGGGTAGGCGGATACCCGGATCAAGAGATGTGCCGATTACAGTGTATTGGAATTTTTGAGGACGGCAAAGAGAGATTTGCCGTCTTTTTGTGTGGGAATGTGGCATAAAAGAAATGGTTATTTTGACTGTAAATCTAATTCGATATCTCATTACGAAAAATAAATTTTGTAATAATTTAATATGGTGAAAATGATTCGAATTTGCTATGTTTTTGTTGAAAGAAAACGGAGATAATGATATGCTTTACATATGTAATGTAAACATAATTTTTTTTATTACAAAAAACATGTGTATGAAATGAGGGGGCAGGTGAAGGGAAAAGTTTTGTGTAGTTTATGGCACTGCCAATAACGTTCATGACTGTGTGGAATATGGCGGTAACATAAATGAATGAGGAATAACCATAGAACAAAGTTAGTTATGGGAAACTGATAAGAATACTATATTTCATGCTTTAATTCTTCTCTATAGAGGCAATTGAAGAAATCTTTACAGCAGATATTTCAGATATCTCTTTGAAAAATATAGAGAATCGAAACAAGAAATGCGTAGGGATAGTTATTTTGTGTATTTGCTTTTTCTTTTAACATTGAAAAATAAAATTTAGAGGAAGGAATGGAAATTTATGAAAAAAAGAGCAGGAAAAATGATTTCATTATCTTTGGCTGTTGCATTGGCAATGACTGCGGCGCCGGTTACAGTTATGGCAGACGAGAATGTAACAGCATCTATCCAAACAGCGGATACAGAAACAGAAAACAATCAGGATGAAAAAACAAACAGTGAAAATACAGCTGAAAATAAAGAGAATTCTGATTTGGAAAATGACAAGGCGGCAGAAAGTGAAAAAGTGGAAGAAATGGTATCTTCATCGAACGCATTAGCCGCAGTCTCTGTCGATGAGTCAGAAAAAACAGGGGAAGAGAATGTTGTAGAAGTTGATGGCACAGCATACACCAGTTTACAAGAAGCCATTCAAAATATTTCAGATGGGGCAACAGTGAAATTATTGGAAGATATCGCGCTTGATCCCCCGGAGTCTGGCAAAGATGAGTTGAATCCCCTGATGACCATTGACAAAGATATCACCTTGGATTTAAACGGCAAGACGATTTCTTGGAATGAAGAAAAACATAATAATCAATTTACTTGCACACCCATGTTTTTTGCCATTGACAACGCGGAAGTTACCATTATTAACGATGGTATGATCGATACAGACTTGGGAACAAACAATTCCTTTGGGATCAACATCATCCATGATGGCACTTTGGTGATAGAAGGTGGTACTTTTACAGGATCCACAACTGCTGTGCAGGTGCAGACAGGTACTTTGAAGATCTATGGCGGCACTTTTAAACAGGGAAAAACAATATCTGAAATGGCGCCTCAATATAGCCAATTTGTGATCAACTGCATAGATGAGAGTTGGAAGGATGGAACAGCTAAATTAGAAATTTATGGCGGGACATTTTGTTATGATTTTTCCAATAACCCTGAGGGAACAGATACAAGTTACGTTGCTGAAGGATATGAAAGTGTAGAAAATGGAGATGGCACTTACTGGACTATAGTCAATAAAAAAGACACGATTTTTAAATATATTTTCTGGGAACGG
>CATZIM010000171.1 GCA_958420075.1 uncultured Clostridia bacterium
CGGATTTGTTCCATATCAATACCAATTTCGTGACGACTCCAAGCCAAAATAAGATAATCTCCACTATGAGAGATATTAAAGAAAAAATCCCGAATATCAGAAAAATAAGGCTTGCCGTTTTTTCCATAAGCCAGATGGAAAGCATCAACTCCATGCAAACGGGCAACATATTGCAGCAGAATTCTGCCTCCCAAAAAGGTTAATTGCTTTTTCTGTGATTTTATTTCTTCCATAGAAATACGATCAGTTTCTGAAAGCAGTTTCATCGCTTCTTGTTGTATTTGCCCATCCTGCAATGATGCCAACGAAAACATATAGACTTCCATATCGCACCTCCTTTCAGACACACAAATAAGACGGTTGCCTTATTTGTTATGAGAACAACCGCCTTATTCTTTTTCACATATACCTTAATTATTTTGCAATGATGTTTACAATCTTACCAGGTACATAGATTTCTTTCACGATGGTTTTGCCTTCCAGACGAGAAGCCAGAACTTCTTTTGCCTGTGCCAGTACGGAATCTTTGTCTGCATCAACGGAAACTACCATAGTATCACGGAATTTACCGCTAACCTGCAGAGCGATTTCTACAGTATCCTGTACCAGTTTGCTTTCGTCTACTTTAGGCCAGCCTGCATCAAATACAGATTCAGCATGACCCAGTTCTTTCCACAGTTCTTCTGCAATATGAGGTGCAAAAGGAGCCAACAGAACAACCAGTGTTTCCAGTGTCTGTTTATCTACGCCGCCTTCTTTTTTGCCCAGATCGATGATCTTGTTGGTGTATTCCATGAAACCGCTGACAACAGTGTTCATTGTCAATGCTTCCAGACGGTTTGTGATGTCATAAACCAGTTTGTTGCGCAGATATTCCATATCTTTGGAAGCTGTTACGTTCAGGTCTTTGTTGTTGTAAACCAGTTTCCATACACGGTTCAGGAAACGGAATACGCCGTCGATACCGCTGTCGTCCCAGTCACAATCCATTTCAGGAGGACCTACGAACAGTTCGTACATACGCAGAGAGTCACAGCCATAGTTCTGAACCAGATCATCAGGAGAAACAACGTTGCCCAGAGATTTACTCATCTTGCTGCCGTTCTTTGTGATCATACCCTGGTTGAACAGTCTCTGGAAAGGTTCTTCAAAAGGAACTGCACCGATATCATACAGGAATTTTGTATAGAAACGAGCATACAGCAGATGCAGAACCGCATGTTCGATACCGCCAACATACAGGTCAACAGGTGCCCATTTTTTCAGCATTTCCTGGCTAGCCAGTTCTTTATCATTGTGGTTATCTACATAACGCAGGAAGTACCAGGAAGAACCTGCCCACTGAGGCATTGTGTTTGTTTCTCTCTTAGCAGGGCCGCCACATTTCGGGCAAGTTGTATTTACCCATTCGTCGATGTGCGCCAGAGGAGATTCACCTGTATCTGTAGGTTTGTAGGATTCTACCTGAGGCAGCAGTACGGGCAGCTGATCTTCAGGAACAGCTACAGCACCACAGTGTTCGCAGTGAACGATAGGAATAGGTTCGCCCCAGTATCTCTGTCTGGAGAATACCCAGTCACGCAGTTTATAGTTAACGGTCTTTTTACCCAGACCTTTTTCTTCCATAATATGAGGTACTTTTTCTTTTGCTTCGAAAGCTTTCATACCGTTCCAGTCGCCAGAGTTGATGATTACGCCATCACCTGTGTAAGCTTCTGTCAGTTCTTTTTCTTCTTCGCCTTCAGGCAGGATTACCTGAACGATAGGCAGATCAAATTTCTTAGCAAATTCAAAGTCACGTTCGTCATGAGCAGGTACACACATTACTGCGCCTGTACCATAGTCAGCCAATACATAGTCTGCTACCCAAACAGGGATTTCTTTGCCATTTACAGGGTTTACGCAGTAAGCGCCTGTGAATACACCAGTTTTTTCTTTATTGGTCATACGATCAACGGAAGATTTTGTAGAAGCTTCGAAGCAGTATTTTTCAACAGCTTCTTTGCATTCAGGTGTTGTCAGTTCGGGAATATCTTTATATTCAGGAGCCAATACCATGAAAGTACAGCCATGCAGTGTATCAGGTCTTGTTGTATAAACTGTGATTTTCTTGTCACTGCCTACAACTTTGAAGTCTACTTCTGCACCATAGCTCTTGCCGATCCAGTCAGACTGCATCTTCTTAACTTTGTCAGACCAATCCAGAGTTTTCAGGTCTTCCAGCAGTCTGTCAGCATATGCTGTGATTTTCAGCATCCACTGACGCAGGTTTTTCTTTGTAACAGTAGCGCCGCAACGTTCACAAGTACCGTTGGTAGCTTCTTCATTTGCCAGTACGCATTTACAGCTAGGGCACCAGTTCAAAGGCATTTCTTTTTCATAAGCCAGACCATGTTTGAACATCTGAACGAAGATCCACTGTGTCCATTTATAGTAGTTAGGATCTGTTGTATCTACTTCTCTATCCCAATCATAGATTGCACTGATTTCATGCAGCTGTCTTTTTACGTTTGCAATGTTGTTTGCAGTTGCAATGCTGGGATGGATGTTGTTTTTGATAGCAAAGTTTTCTGCAGGCAGACCGAATGCGTCCCAACCCATGGGATGCAGTACCTGATAGCCCTGCAGCACTTTATATCTGCTGACTACGTCACTGAGAACGTAACCTCTCCAGTGGCCTACATGCAGACCTGTGCCGGAAGGATAAGGGAACATATCCAGGCAGTAAAATTTAGGTTTTACATCATCTTCTTTGTTGATGGGATTCTTTTCCCATTCAGCACGCCATTTTTTTTCAATTTCTCTAAAATCATAACGCTGATTCATTTTGAATTCCTCCTTCGTGTTACAGTTTTGGGCACTGTCAAAAAAAAATCCCTCCATCTCGTTAGAGACGAAGGGACACTCCGTGTTACCACTCTAGTTTGTTTCCGAAGAAACACACTCTTATGCCCGATAACGGGGGCAGCCGTTGCCGTCTACTTGCCAAAGGCGTTCCACGGAAAACTCAAAGGCCAGTTCCATTTTTCGCTCTGTCGTTTCACACCACCCAACGACTCTCTGGAATAAGCAACCAAATGTACTACTCCTTATCAATGTCTTTTCTCGAAAACAGTTATACCATATTTACCAAAAGAAATCAAGTGATTTTATGGATTTTTTTCTAAATGAAGGAGAAAAGCCTTTCAAAAAGCTTGAAACGACAGTTTTCACGCCAAAATTTGTATACATTTTCCAGAAAAAGCAGCCGCATCGTTTTTTCATCCTTTTACTGCACAATTATTTACATAATATAATTATGGTAATCAAAGAACGTATAAAAACATAAATGCTATATGGCATGCACTGCCAATCATCACAAATATATGGAAAATTTCATGGAATCCAAATCCAGCCAATGGCAGATTTGGTTTTTTCAGACCATATATAATTGCACCAACTGTATAAGCCATACCTCCTGCCAGAAGCAACCCTACTCCATCCCAGGAAACTGCTTTCTGCAATGGAACAAAGGCAATGACTGCCAGCCACCCCATGATAATATACAAAGATGTTGACAACCATCTGGGAGCCTGAATCCAGAATATTTTCATCACTGCACCGCCGATTGCCAAAATCCAAATCAAAGCAAGCATTGTCCATCCCCATGGCCCTGCCAGAGAAACAAGACAGATGGGTGTATATGTGCCTGCAATCAGTACAAAAATCATAATGTGGTCTATTCTGCGCAGAAGTATTGTTTTTGCTTCAGAAACATATAAAGTATGATATATTGTGCTTGCACCATATAAAAGAACAAGGGACAAACCAAATATTGCAAAACCAATCACCTGTGTCATCGCATCTTGATGTGACGCTTGGAAAATCAATACAAAAATACATGGGATACATGCTAATAAACCAATAAAATGCGTCAGTGCACTTACAGGATCTTTTATACTATTCTTTAACATTCTATCAACTCCTTATCTAGTATTAAATACTATATATTAAGATATTGATATATTAACACGTATTCCAAATAGTAACAAGAAGCAAAACACACAAAAATATTGAAACATAGTATGAAATACTATATAATAAATTTCAATAGAAAAAGGAGGGATTGCATGGGAACATACGAAGAAATTCTGGAAACCTTCAAAGAAAAGATCAAAACTGTTTCCGTTGTGGAAATTGCAGATATTCCCAAAATTGATTTATACATGGACCAAGTCACTACTTTTATGGATCAGGCACTTACCCCATACAAACGTTCATCTGACGGCAAGGTTTTGACAAAGACCATGATCAATAATTACACAAAAGCGAAGGTTCTTCCGCCGCCAGTGAAAAAGAAATATGGACGTATGCACATCATGTTACTGATTATGATTTTTCATTTGAAATCAGTTTTGTCCATAAAAGATATTGCTACTTTATTCCAGCCAATCTTTGCCCTTCCAACAAAAGAAGATGCTGAAAAGCAGACTGAAAAAATTTATGCTGGATTTATCTATCTGCAGAAAGCAACGCTTACATATATGCAGGCTTCTGCAGAAGGCATTATTGATGATACCCTGTTTCAGCAGGAAATCATGGCTGATTATGATGAAGAAATGAAAAAAATCATGTTGATTTTGCTGTTGGCAATTCGAGCAAATGCTGAAAAACATCTTGCAGAAAAAGTTTTAGATTTGTACTTTTACTAAAAAAGAAGTCAGAAACCAAATGAATGGTTTTCTGACTTCTTTCTATTTTAGATCATTTTCCTAACTCTTCTAAATCTTTCAAATAGTCAGTATCACAGCAATACTGAT
>CATZIM010000172.1 GCA_958420075.1 uncultured Clostridia bacterium
TGATCATCGCTTATGCGCCTTGTATCAACCACGGTATCTCCAAAGGCATGGCAAACGCACAGCTGGAAGCAAAACTGGCAGTGGATGCTGGCTACTGGTTCCTGTACCGTTACAACCCCGATCTGAAAAAAGAAGGCAAGAATCCTTTCATCCTGGATTCCAAAGAACCTTCCATGGACTACAACGACTTCATCATGGGCGAAGTTCGTTACGCTTCCCTGGTTCGCACCTTCCCCGAAACAGCAAAAGTGCTGCTGAAAGAAGCTGCTGACAAGGCGAAAGAAAAATACGAAGCATACAAGAAGCTTGCAGAACAATAACCCCGTAACATACTGTTTGCAGGCAGCAAAAAAACCTGGCGAGTCAGCCGGCAAAACCGGCTGAACCTCGCCCCCTTGCAAACAGATGGGCTTTCGGCAAGGCTCCATGAATATTTGTGATAGACTCTGGGAAAAAGAGGTCATGTCCATTGGGGGCTTCTTCAGAAGAAAATTTTCTTCTGATGACAGCCGCCGCAGTTTCCCTTAAGAAATCAAGGAAATGAAAAACCAATGTTTTCTTAAGGGAAGCCTGCTGGACATGCCTCTTTTTCTATTATGTAAAAATTCCATATTTTTCCATTGTATGAATATCCATACATCATTTTCGTCAATTGTAAAAAAAGTACAAAAAAATACGCATTCTTTTGGCGAAAATCCTTGTCAAGGTTTTCGTGTATCTTTATAATAAGGAACGGATAAAAATTCAATGAGAAAAAGATAAAAATAGAAAAGGAGTGTTTACATTGACGAGCCAAAAGAAAAAAATGCCTCTGGCTTTCTGGATCTTCCTTGGTCTGATCATCGGTATCGTGGCGGGTCTGCTGCTGATGAACGCAAACCTGTTCGGCATGACCGGTGTTGACTTCGCGAAGGCTTATATCCAGCCCTGGGGTACCATTTTCCTGAACCTGCTGAAATTCATCGTCGTGCCCATTGTTATGTTCTCCATTGCGGCCGGCGTCATCTCCATGAAGGACATTCGCCGTGTAGGCGCCATCGGCGGCAAAACACTGATTTATTACATGTGCACCACCGCTTTTGCCGTAACACTGGCACTGATTCTGGCAACGCTGTCCAAAGGTATGTTCGTTGTGCTGGACCCTTCCGGCGCTTCCTACACCCCTGCAGAAGCCCAGAGTGTTATGGATACCATCGTAAATATCTTCCCCTCCAACTTTGTGAAGCCCATGGCTGAGGCTTCCATGCTGCAGGTAATCGTGATCGCCCTGTTTGTGGGCTTCGGCATCCTGCTGGCTGGGGAAAAAGGCATTCTTGCCGGTCAGGTGGTAGAAAGCTTCAATGAAGTATTCCTGAAAGTCATGGACTTCATCATCAAGCTGTCCCCCATCGGCGTTGCCTGCCTGATCTGCCCCGTTGTGGCAGAAAACGGCCCCATGCTGCTGACAAACCTCATCATGGTACTGGCTGTGGCATATGTAGGCTACATCGTACACATGGTTGTGGTATATTCCTTCACCATCAAAACACTGGGCGGCGTTTCTCCTCTGAAATTCTTTAAAGAAATGATGCCCGCTATGATGATGGCATTCTCCTCCGCTTCCTCCGTAGGCACACTGCCTTTTACCATGGAAGCTGCGGAAAGACTGGGCGCCCGCAGAGAAGTAGCCGGTTTCGTACTGCCTCTGGGCAGCACCATCAACATGGACGGTACCGCTATTTATCAGGGTGTCTGTGCCGTATTCATTGCCGCTTGCTACGGTGTTGACCTGACACTGGGTCAGATGATCACCATCGTACTGACAGCCACACTGGCATCCATCGGTACAGCCGGTGTTCCCGGCGCTGGTCTGGTTATGCTGGCAATGGTACTGGAAAGCGTTGGTTTGCCTGTGGCTGGTATCGGTCTGGTTGTTGGCTTCGACCGTATCTTTGACATGGGTCGTACCACCGTTAACATCACCGGTGACGCTGCCTGCGCTACCATCGTTTCCAAACTGGACGACAAACGCAATGCCAAACTGGCTGCAAAAGCAAAAGCATAAATATCAGAATCGGAAATCTCTTAGGAGGTTTCCGATTTTTTTAATTACCCAACGCAAAAAAGACCGAACTTCCTTATCAAAAGGAAATCCGGTCTTTTTCTATATCATCCTACTTACTTATCTAAAATTTTGCCGTCTGTGGAAATGGTCACTACCTGCCAAGGGATGAATTTGCCGCTGGCCTGCAATGCTTTTTTCGCTGCCATCTCCATACCGCCGCAGCAAGGCACTTCCATACGGACGATGGTCACGCTCTGGATGTCATTCTGTTTGATGATTTCTGTGAGCTTTTCGCTGTAGTCCACCATATCCAGTTTGGGGCAGCCCACCAGTGTGATTTTTCCTTTCATGAACTCCTCATGGAAATTGCCGTAAGCGTATGCAGTACAGTCTGCCGCAATGAGCAGTTTTGCACCATCAAAGTAAGGTGCTTTGATGGGTGCCAGTTTAATCTGCACAGGCCACTGACGCAGTCTGGAAGGCACCGCAGATACAGGGGCTGCTTCCGCTTCTGCTTTTGCCGCCATTTTTTCCTGCACTTCCAGCAGTTTGCTCTGGCTGCCGGGGCAAGCGCAGGGTGTTTTGCCTTTTTTCGCCATATTTGCCTGGACAGCTGCTTCGTCATAAGCCGCCGCTTCCCGTTCCACAAATGTGATGGCACCTGTGGGACATACGGGCAGGCAGTCCCCCAAACCGTCACAATAGTCATCTCTGAGCAGTGTTGCTTTGCCGTCTACCATACCAATGGCGCCTTCGTGGCAGGCATTGGCACACAGACCACAGCCGTTGCATTTTTCTTTGTCAATTTCTATAATTCTACGAATCATGTCGTTTCCTCCTCGTTTTTCCGTCCTTGTATTTCTGATAACAGTATGCTATACTGCGGGAAAATAGTATGTTGTTTTTCCAACAAAAAGGAGGGGTTCTCTTTATGGAACCATCAAAATTGGCATCTCTGCCCTTTTTTCAGGGCATTTCTCCAGAAGACGTGACAAAGCTGCTGGGGGAACTGGACGCAAGAGAAGTATTTTATGAAAAAGGCAGTTTTCTGGTACACGCCGGGGACAAAATCCCTGCTGCCGGACTGATTCTTTCCGGGGAAGTCCATATCCTGCGGGAAGATTTCTGGGGCAGTCGGGCTTTGGTGGCACAAATCCCGCCGGGAGCCTTTTTCGGGGAAACTTATGCCCTTTTGGATACGGCGGCAGAAGTGAGCGTATTGGCTGCCGCAGACACGACAGTGTTATACCTTTCCCTGAACCGGATACTTGCGCCCACAGGGCAGACCAATCCCCTTTTTGCCCTCCTCTCCCGCCGTCTGCTGCAAATATTCGCCGGACGGAATTTGACACTGACGCGAAAGATTGCCCACGTCACCTGCCGCAGCACAAGGGAAAAGCTCCTGTCCTTCCTTTCCTCCTGCGCACAGGATTCCGGCAGCGCTGTTTTTTCCATTCCCTTTGACAGACAGCAATTGGCGGATTATCTGGCGGTGGAACGCAGTGCCATGTCGGCGGAACTGAGCCGCATGAAAAAAGACGGGCTGCTGGATTATCACAAAAATCATTTCCGGCTCTTCACCAAATGAAATGTTTCAGCAATATTTCAAAATTCTTAAACTTCCCTGAAAATCCCGTTTTTCTTTTCAAACCATGGTATAATAGGGACGAAAACATCAAGACGAAAAAATGAAAGGAGTCTTATAAAATGAAAAAGAAACTGGCGATTGTGTTAAGCTGCGCACTGGCTGCTACACTGCTGTTTGGCTGTTCATCTAAAGAAACCACAACCACAGAAGGTGAAACACAGCAGCAGGAAACAACCACAGAAACAACTGCCACTGACGGCGAACTGACTGCGGAACAGTTCCAGACACTTTATGACGGCGCATTTGCCATCTACAAACAGATCGTACTGGAAGGCTTTGAAATGAGCACCACAGACGTCATCGACGTAGACGGTTACACTTACAACCGCGTAACTGACGAACGTTTCCCCGATATGGAAGCATTCCGCACCTATCTGGGACAGTACTTCACAACCAACTTCATGGATACTGACATCTTTGCTGAAAACAACATCCGTTTCACAGAAGGCAAAGGCGGCGGTCTGTATGTACTGGACGGCGCAAGAGGCACAAACATCTTCTATGCAGGCTATGTGATGGGTGAACCTGTGAAAACAGAAACAGGCATGTCCGTAACTGCTACTGCATACTACACCAAAGACGGCAATCCTTACGAAGGGGAAACATTCACAGAAGCCCCTGCAGACCCTTCCCAGTACGAAACAACAGATTACACATTCAATCTGGTACAGGAAGACGGACAGTGGAAATTTGATACCTTCCATCTGTTCTACTAAGATACAAAAACGCCGACCTATCTTCGGCAACCCTTAACAGACAAAAACAGCTGAAATCTCTTGTATTTTCAAGGATTTCAGCTGTTTTATTTTGTTTTGGGCTATTTTCGTTCCATTTAGAAATTGAGAGAGAGAAAATGGCGTTTTCCAAAAGCGGCTTTCCCTGAAAATGCCCAATGGAAAACTGTTTTTCGTTATTTTTAAAGTCCCATAGAAACCAGAGGGATAAAGATGAACAGTGTCAAAATGGGAATGAGGATCTGTGTCACAGCAATATCGAAGTAAGCTTCTTTATGGGTCAGTTTGCAGATGCCCAGCAGTGTGATCTGTGCGCCCTGA